>CABRLU010000001.1 GCA_902471845.1 uncultured Lachnospiraceae bacterium
TGACGAATATGTAGATGTATATATTATGTGACATTGGTAAAAATCCTCCTTAAATCATAGCGCTTCATCGGTACGGACAGGAAAGAGGGCGGCTGCACCGCCGGCAATGAGCAGGGTCAGCAGAATGATCCGAAAACCGGAAGAAATCTGATTCAGCAAAGGCAGCCAGGTAAATATAAGGCTGGCAGCCATGGACATGAGAACCACTCCGGCGATAATCCGGCTGCTTTTGGACGGTGGCACAATAACGGCGATGAACATACCGTAGAGGGCAACACCTAGGGCGCTTAAGACCCGGCCCGGCAGGATGCTGCCGGAGATGATACCGAGAAATGTGCCAAAGGCCCATCCGGGAGATGCGACGGCGATGACGCCATAGCTGTAAAAGGGATTAAGTTTTCCTTCTTTACAACTGCACACGCCGAAAATCTCGTCCGTATTTCCGTAGGCAATGAAAAAGCGATGGAAAAACGGGGTGCGCTGATCCAGTTTCTGAGACAGAGCGCAGGACATAAGGCAATAGCGCAGATTGATGACCAACTGAGTGAAGGCCATTTCTATGTAGCTGGCCGAGGCCGTAATGATGCCAAGTCCGGCGAACTGGCCTGCAGAGGTCAGGTTTGTCAACGACAGAAGGACAGCCTGAAAAGCTGTCAGACCTGCATTTTTTGCCATAATTCCAAAAGTAAACGAGACGGCCATATATCCGAGGGCGATGGGAATGCCGTCAGTCATTCCCTGCCGAAAGGCTGTTTTATGATTCATAACAATCCTCCCAAATCTGATGTATTCTTAAACATTTTCCTTTTTTTAACAGCAGAATCTATTGTAACACGAACAAATGTCGATGTAAAATACAATCATTTTTAACCGCTTGATTTTTTTGCAATGAAAATGATATAATTATCAGGTAATGAAAATTACCATGAGAGTGTATAGCAGCCTGTGAAATCTGCGGCATCGGATTTCTACAAACGATGATGTTTCGCTCCATCATCTCTCTGCATATTTAGCACTATGACTACTGCCATAGGTTATGTGCTGATGGAGGTGAAATCATGAAACGTGTAAAATCTGCGTGTATTTTTCAGACCCTTATTTTTCAGCAGAAAGAAGATTTTGGTTATTCGAGAGAACGGGCCGCTGCATTGAATCATGAGGAATTTGAAAGATATAAAGCATCACTTGATAAAACACATACCCGCTATCAGATCACGGATGAATCTGAACAGCCGGACGGCTCTGTCGTTGTTCATGTCAGAAAGCAGTACAACGAGCGGGCAGATGTCAGCGAATATTTTGAAAAATAGATAAAAAGCTTAGAAAGTCGAACAGCGAGAGCGTAGAATTTCAGACTGAATTCTACGCTCTATTTTTTTGCGTTTAGAACAGGAGGAATTTATGAATCAGAATAATTATTTAGGCACAGAGAAGGTGGGAAAACTGCTTCTGCAATTTGCCATTCCATGTATTTTTTCTTTAATCATTTCTTGTCTTTACAACATTGTTGACCAGATTTTTGTGGGTAATGGCGTTGGCTATTTAGGCAATGCCGCAACAGGAGTCATTTTTCCGATTACCGTTATCGGGTGGGGCGTTTCATTGCTCTTTGGTGATGGGGCGGCTGCGGCGCTGAGTGTCTCTCTGGGAAGAAATGAAACAAAGCATATTCATCGAAGTGTAGGCAATGGCATGCTCTTTTCTTTCCTTTTAGGTGTTGTGATTATTGCCATAGGTTATCTATGGGGAGACAATTTATTACTTTTGATCGGAGCAACGGATGCCAATTTAGCTTTGGCTCATGACTATGGCTTTATTATATATGCGATGATGCCTTTGGCTCTGGTTCAGAATACGCTGGCGTCTATTATCCGTGCCGACGGGAGTCCGCGGTATGCTATGGGGGCCATGCTGGCCGGTGCCGTTGTCAATATTATCGGTGACCCGGTGGCAATTTTTGTGTTGGATATGGGCATTAAGGGAGCGGCTTATGCAACGATTCTTGGTCAGTTTGTCAGCTTCCTCATATGTGTGGCTTATTTGAAGAGAAGTAAAACTTTCCGGATTTCTCTGAGCAGTTTCCGACCGGATTTTATTCTTTTGAAGCATATTATGGCACTGGGAACTTCCAGCTTCTTAACTCAGTTTTCAATCGTGATCATAACGGTGATCAATAATATATTATTGGTCAAATACGGAGCGGTTTCTGTCTATGGGGCGGATATTCCGTTAGCCGCCTTTGTTGTCATTATGAAGCTGTTCCAGATTGTTTTAAATATTGCGATTGGAATTGCCGCAGGCGCTCAGCCGATCGTAGGCTATAATTATGGTGCGGAAAAATATGACCGTGTCAGAGAACTGTTAAAAATGATTGTTAAATGGACCGGAATTATCTGCCTGATCTGTACGGTTGTGTTTGAGGCATTCCCACTGTTCTTTATCCGGATGTTTGGAGCGGACGGCGAATTGTATACCCGGTTTGCTGTTTTATGTCTGAGAATTTATCTTTCACTTATTGTTTTTACCTGTATTCAAAAGGTATGCGCAATCTTTCTCCAGTCCATTGGTCATGCAAAGAAAGCGGCGCCCCTTTCTGTTTTGAGGGATGTGCTGTTGATCGTCTTCTCGCTTATAGCTCCGATGTTTTGGGGAGTGACGGGTATCTTTTGGGCGGCTCCGATTGCAGATATTATTGCTATTGTCATAACGGCCATCGTTATGATGGATTTGTGGAAACAATTAGGCAGTGAGAGTACGGATAAGGATTTGGAAACGGAAAAACCAATCTTACAGCCGTCCCATGCCGGGGTTATTATCACGATTGCCCGTGAACACGGTACGGCCGGAAAGCACATTGGTCAGTTGGTTGCGGAAAAATTAAATATTCCATGCTATTATAAGGAAATGACAGCTCTGGCCGCGAAAGAGAGCGGTCTTACAAAAGAATTTATTTCCAATATAAATTCCAATGAAAATGCCGTAATGAAAGAACTTTATTTAAGTTCGGATGTTATTCAGCAGGCCATCATTGCTCAGGATAAGGTCATTAAAATGATTGCAGATGCCGGTTCCTGTGTCATTATCGGGCGTGCAGCCGATTATGTGCTTCGTGACCGGAAGGATGTGGTGAAGGTCTATATCCATGCGCCGAAGGATTACCGGGTAAAAAAAGTTATGGAAATGTACGGGGATTCTGAAGAAGAGGGACGCAGAAGTATTGAACGTTCTGACGCTGCGCGGGCGGCGTATTATAAAAATATTTCCGGATATAGATGGGGTGATGTGCACCAGTATGATCTTTGCATCGATAGTTCCATCGGCACAGAGAAAAGTGCGGATTTGATCTGTAATTATATTGGAAAGTGTTAACCGTGACAGAATTAAAAAGTTCCGAAACCAGATTCGGGACTTTTTTCTTTGCATTTTGGAAGGTTGTGGTTATAATAGAATAAGATAAAACAGAGTTCGACAGAAAGGAGTATATCCGGATGATAAAGATATACAGAACAGATGACCGCTCAATACATGAAGAAGATAAAATTCAGGAGGGTGTCTGGATACAGATGATTCATCCAACCAGGGAAGAAGCTATGCAGGTTGCTGAGGAACTGGATATTGATATTGACGATATCATGGCAGCATTGGATGAAGAAGAAAGTTCACGTATTGAATTGGAACCGGGATATACTTTGATTCTTGTCGATATACCGACAGTGGAAGTCCGGCATGATAAACGGGCATATACGACGATTCCTCTCGGTATTATTTTATTGCAGAATATGATTATTACCGTGTGTACGGAGGATACGCCGATCCTGCATCGCTTTGTGAAGGGAAGGGTGAAGGAATTCAGCACGAAAAAGAAGATGCGTTTTGTTTATCAGATTCTCTTTCGGGCGGCTTCCTTATATCAGGCCTATCTGAGAGTTCTGGATAAACGCCGGGTAGAGATTGAAGAACGTATCGAGGGTGATACGGAAGATGTGGATTTGATGGCATTGCACGAATTGGAGTCCACTCTGGTTTATTTTGCCACGTCCCTCCGGGCGAATGGGGTGGTGCTTGACCGTCTGACCCGATACAAACGGCTGGAACAGTATCCGGAAGATCAGGAGCTTCTGGACGATGTTATCATTGAGAATAAGCAGGCTATTGAGATGACATCTATCTACAGAGATATCATCAACAGTACCCGTGAACTGCTTTCATCCGTGATTGACAGCCGGCTGAATAACGTCATGAAATATCTGACGTCCATAACGATTGTCATGGCGATTCCGACGGTGATTTCCGGTTTATATGGTATGAATGTAAATTTGGGCGGTATGCCCTTTGCCAGTTCGCTTCAGGGATTTGGCATCGTCTGTATTATCATACTGCTGATCTGCATATTGGCCCTTTGGCTGCTTCGTAAGAAGAAGATGTTGTAGATGAGACGATTTGGGAGAGAAAAGAGGTTTTTACTGTGAACAAAAAGAATGGCTTGATTAAAATGACCTTTTTGGCAATGATGGTTGCCATTGGTGTAGTTATTTCTCCGATTTTGAGGGTGGAGGGAATGTGTCCGATGGCCCATTTGATCAATATTGTCTGCGCGGTTATGATGGGGCCCTGGTATTCGCTTCTGTGCGCCACATTGATCGGGATTATCCGTATGATGTTTATGGGGATACCGCCGCTGGCTTTGACCGGTGCGGTGTTCGGCGCTTTTTTATCCGGCGTTTTATATCGCCTGTCCGGAGGACGGATGATTTTTGCCGTTGTGGGTGAGGTGATAGGAACGGGTATTATCGGCGCGATGGTATCTTATCCGGTCATGACGTTTATCGTCGGAAGAGAGGGGCTGTCTCTGATGTTTTATGTGCCGTCCTTCATCTGCGGCACACTGATCGGCGGCAGTGTGGCTTTTATTTTCCTGAAATATTTGAACAAAGGGAAAATGCTGACAAAGATGCAGCAGATGCTTGGCTCTTCTGTACAGGAGAAACCCTCAGATTTGCGAATGGATGCAGCAGGCATAGGCTTCCTCGGTATTATTGTCTATCTGGCTGTGCTGGTCGTTTCAAAAAATATTTTCCATCTGGATGGAATGATGGCAAAGGCGATTCCGGCTGCGGCATTGATTCTTGTGGAAGTGATAGCGATTGTTTATTATGTCACCCAGTCGAGTAAGGAGCGGGAGCAGAATAATGTTTAGAGATCAGATGTTGGAAGAAATTTATCAGATTCGCTCAGCGGTGCAGGAGAAAGCGCCGCTGATTCATTGTATTACGAATCCGATTTCAATTCATGATTGTGCCAATGTGGTTTTGGCGGCCGGAGGACGGCCGATGATGGCGGAACATCCGGCGGAGGTCGAGGAGATTACAGCGACAGCCGGAGCATTGGCTTTGAATCTTGGCAATATTACCGATGCCAGAAAAGCTTCGATTTTAATTGCCGGAAAGGCGGCGATGCGTCGGGAGATTCCTGTAATTCTGGATATGGTTGGTATTGGATGCAGCCATTTTCGGAAAGAGATTACGGAAGAATTCCTGGGGCAGCGTATACCGGGAGCGCCGCTTATTTTAAAAGGTAATATGTCTGAGTTAAAAGCTCTGGCCGGTGGCGGCTGCAGTGTCAGCGGCGTAGATGTGGACCCGAAGGATGTGCTTTCCGAGACGAACCGGGAGGAAACGATACGGCTGGCAAAGACTGTGGCGAATACCTGGGGTGCGGTTGTCCTTGCATCGGGGAAAACGGATCTGGTAACCGATGGCAGGGAGGTACATTTGATTGATAATGGCTGTGAAATGATGGGACGGATTACCGGAACGGGCTGTATGCTGAATGTGCTGACGGCGGCTTATATGTCGGTTGGAAAGCCGATGACGGCGGCTGTGGCAGCCTGTGTGGTTCTGGGAATCAGCGGCGAGATGGCCGCCGGGCAGTGCAGGGGAACGGGCAGTTTTCAGATAGCTTTTCAGGATGCCCTGTCCTGCATGAAAGATGAAGATATCCGTGAGCGGATGCGTGTCTCTTAAAAAGCAGGGCAAAAACCGACTGAAAGAATAGATCGGAGCATATATATTAGATAAAAATCAGAAGCCGGAGGCGGCGGATGGAATTTATTAAAAATGGAATAAGGACGCTGAATGACTTTTTGTGGGGGTGGCCGCTCATCGGCCTGCTTCTGGGAACCCATCTGTTTTTAACAGTGCGGACGAAGGTGATTCAGCGTTTTGTATTTCGTGGGATTCAATTGTCACTGCAAAAAGAAGAAGGCAGCGCGGGGGATGTAAGTCCCTTTGGTGCATTGACGACGGCACTGGCGTCCACCTTCGGCACGGGGAATATCATTGGCGTGGGAACGGCCATTGCCCTGGGCGGCCCGGGAGCCGTGTTCTGGTGTTGGCTGACTGGCGTTTTCGGGATAGCGACGACCTATGGCGAAGCCCTGCTGGCGGTGAAATTCCGGGTGAGCACAGCGGATGGAAAGATGCAGGGCGGAGCGATGTATGTTCTGGACCGGGGACTCCATATGCGATGGCTGGCAATATTGTTTGCCATTTTTGGATGTGCTGCATCCTTCGGGATTGGCTGTGCCGTTCAGGTCAATGCCATTGCGGCGGTCTGTAAAGAGAGCCTGAATATGCCGTCGGAAATTGTCGGCATCGTTGCTGCGGGACTGGCGGCTCTTGTAATATTCGGCGGCATTCGTTCCATCGCCGGGGTATGCGAGCGGCTGGTGCCCTTTATGAGCTTGTTTTATATCGGGGGCTGTGGAGCTATTTTAATTCATAATTATGATTTTATTCTTCCGGCTCTTCGTACCATTGTGACGATGGCGTTTTCGCCGGGGGCCGCAGCGGGAGGCCTTACCGGCGGCGGAATTGCCATGGCCATGCGTTATGGCATTGCCCGGGGGCTTTTTTCTAATGAGGCCGGCATGGGTTCAGCACCGATTGCCGCCGCTGCAGCAAAGACGAGCAGTCCGGTGCGCCAGGCACTGGTGTCCTCCACTGCGACTTTTTGGGATACGGTGGTCGTCTGTGCCATTACCGGTCTGGTGCTGGTGAGCAGCATTATGAAAAATCCATCGATTGATATGGCTGTAGCCGGAGACGGTGGTTTGCTGACGACAATGGCTTTTGCCCAGATTCCCATCGTCGGTCCCGGAATTCTTGTCATCGGTATCATTACCTTTGCCTTTTCTACGATTCTTGGATGGGCCTATTACGGTGAGTGCTGTATCCGCTATCTGACGGGACGGCACGGACTGATCTTTTATCGGGTGCTGTATATTTTAACCGCGGCGGCAGCGCCGGTAATCCAGTTGAATCTTGTATGGATGACCGCGGACGTCCTCAATGCACTGATGGTTCTTCCGAATCTCGTGTCGTTGCTCTGCATGTCCGACGTCATTGTCCGGGAAACCCGGAAATATCTTGAATAGAAGGTATCTCTTGATTATAGAAGGCAGATTTTCTATAATAAAATGTGGAAAGGTGGGAAAACCATGAGTAAAATTGTTATATTAGCCGGAAGTGTCCGAAAAGGTGGAAATACACAAATGCTGGCGGAAGCCTTTGCCAAGGGAGCAAAACAGGAAAATGAAGTCGAAATACTATCTGTGACTGATTATAAAGTGAATCCGTGCATCGGATGCAATTCCTGTTTTCAAAGAGAAGGAAATACCTGTTTTCAGCAGGATGATATGCAGAAAATCTATCCGAAGCTGGCGGAGGCAGATGTTATTGTGGCGGCGTCTCCGGTTTATTTTTTTGCCATCAGTGCCCAGTTGAAGGCGGTGATTGATCGTTTACATACGCCAATGCGAAATGGGTTTAAAGTAAAAAAACTGGCGCTGCTTTTGGCAGCAGCCTCATCGAAGCCGACGGTCTTTGATTCGATAAAAATGCAGTATCAGCAGATTCTGGATTACTTTAATCTGGAGGATGGCGGAACACTTTGCGTGAATAATGTTAAAGACAAAGGAGACATTCAGAAGTCTCCGGCGTTGCAGGAAGCTTTTGAACTGGGAAGGAAGATGTAATGCAAAAGTGTAAATGGAGGCTAAAAGATGGAGCTGAAGAAAATTGAACAGGAATTTTCTGTTTGTAAGGTAAGAGATATCTCTGTCATCGACTTTACAGATGAATTTTGCTTTATCGGAAAAACCGACGAAGAACTCTCACTGGTCTGCAGTATGGAGCGTGTTCCGGTGAATACCATTGAGAGAGATGATGGATGGAAAGCTTTTCGGATTCAGGGCGTTCTGGACTTTTCCCTGATTGGAATTTTATCCCGTATATCTGCGATTCTGGCTGAAAATAAAATTGGTATTTTTGCGGTGTCAACATATAATACGGATTATATTCTGGTGAAAAAGGAAAATTATCAGAGGGCCTTGAAGGCGCTTGAAACAGAGGGGTATATGGTTAATTGATATAAAAATTAAAAAAATTTCTCTTGACCCTCACGGAACGTTATACGATAGGATAAATATCAGGAAGGGCAGTGGCCTGGGCGGCCCTTTCTGATGGAAAAGGTAATTTCTGATTCAGGAACGGGAGGATGAAAGATGAGAACAGTAAAAGAAGTATCTGAATTGACGGGTATCAGCGTGCGCACGCTTCATTACTACGATGAAATCGGGTTATTTGTGCCGACAGTTGTGAGTGAAGCGGGATACCGGCTTTATGACGATAAAGCATTGGAACGATTACAGCAGATATTATTTTTCCGGGAATTTGATATGCCGTTGAAGGAAATCAAAAACATTATGGAGAATCCTGACCTGGATAAAAATCAGCTGCTCCAAAGCCAGAAACAGGTTCTGGTTTTGAAGAAGGAGCGATTGGAGCGGATAATTGCCAGTATTGATGACATTCTGAAGGGAGAGAACAAGATGAATTTTGAGATTTTCAGTAAAGCGGACATTGAACAGCTGTATAATGCCATGGTTGAAAACATGCCGGAGAAAAAGAAAGCGGATTTCATTGAAAAGTACGGAAGTATGGAACAGTATAAAGAGCATTTTATGGATAGTGCATCCGGTGAAAAGGCGCAGAAAAATTTTGCAAAGCTGGTAGAGTGGTACGGAGATAAGAATAGTGTCCTGGCTGCGGGAACAAATCCGGAAAACTCTCAGATCATGGAGGCTTATTCGAAAAGATCGGAAGCAGTGATGCAGAAGCTGGCCGCCAGGATGGGTGCGGATGTTCAAAGCTTCCAGGTGAAGGAAATTGTGGGAGAACTGGATTTTGTGTTTAAACAGCTTTATCAAATGAAAGACGTAACAGGAATGATGCTGGAAATGGCAGATATGTATAAAAATGATACGGATTTTCAGAGAAAGAATGATGAAATTTACGGGGCGGGTTCGACACAGTATATCGGCGAAGCAATAGAAGCCTTTTATAAATAGTAACAAAAAATCCTTCCCTGCAAAAGCCTTAATAAACAAGCTTTGCAGGGAAGGATTTTTCTTTTTATCAGCTTACCACATTGATCGGTGTCCCGTTCAGATAGTTTTTGATATCATCAGCGAGGATGGATACAAGCCGCTGACGGGTTTCAAGGCCTCTCCAACCCATATGCGGAGTCAGGATGACATTTTCCATTTGATAGAGCGGATTGTCCTCGGCCGGCGGCTCTACTTCCTGAACATCCAGTCCGGCGCCGGCGATACGTCCTTCTTTCAGCGCTTCAATTAAAGCGGCTTCATCAATGAGGGGACCACGGGCGGTATTGATGATGAAAGCGGTCGGTTTCATCAGTGCCAGGGTATCTTTATTGATAATATGACGTGTCTGAGGCATGAGCGGACAGTGGAGTGTCACATAATCGCTCTGTGAGAGAACTTCTTCCAAAGTAGTGAAGTGGATGCCCGGTTCATCGCCTTTGGCATTCACATCATAAGCCAGAATTTTCATTCCAAGGGCCTGAGCCACTTTGATCACTTCCCGGCCGATGTGACCGGCGCCGACAACACCCAGGGTCTTGTCGTTGATTTCAACGTGGTCCACCTGCATACATTTCGTGAAGTTATCGTGATTGTTTTCGGTCAGCATGGCAATCTGTTTACGCATGGAAGAGCTGAGATTCATGATCATCATGATGGCTGTGTGTGCAACCCGCTCTGTGCTGTAGGAAGGTACATTACATACCGTGATACCCTTTTCTCTGGCCGCGTTCAGATCCAGGTTGTTATAGCCTGTACCGGCTTCACAGATAAGTTTTACCGAATCTGGAAACTGGCGAATGATATCGCCGGAAACCGGCATTTCTTTGGTGACAACGATGTCAAAGCCCTGGATTCGTTCCAGAATCTGAGACGGTTCGGTCTGTTCATAGACCTTGACTTCGTCGGACAGGATGGAATAGTCCAGACGGTTGTCATAATTCATACGTTCCCCATTTAATACGACTGTTTTTGCATTCATTGTAAAAACCCCCTTAATGTTGCATCTTATATCTTCAGTATACAGGAATGTGATTCGGGAGACAAGCAAAAAAGTGGATTAGAAACAGGGGGTTGACAATTCACAGAAAGGGAGTACAATATCTCTTTGTAAATGGTTAACTATGTTAAATAATAACTTTGTTAACTAAAAGAGGTGAAAGGATGGAGAACAAAGAAATACAGGAAGAAATGTTCAGAGCCATGTTCCGGCTGAAGCATTTAAACATGAGTGGTATGCTGAAAGATATTTCAATCGGCGAGTATAAGATACTGGAGATGTGTGCCGGATGTCCGGCATGCAATGATGGTGAGGATGGTGCTTATGTTTCCGGCATGGCAGCCCAAATGCGGGTTTCAGCACCGGCGGTCAGTCGACTGTTGAAAGGCATGGAGGGGAAGGATTATATTGCCCGTCAGGCGGATGCGAAGGACCGGCGGAATACCCGGGTATTTATTACGGAGGTAGGAAGAGTAAAGCGGGAAGAATGCCGTGAAATACTTCGAAATTATACCGAACGGGTCATTGGCCGGATGGGAGAGGACAATATGCTGCAGCTTCTGAATCTTTTTAACCAAATGTTGGGTGTTATGGAAGATGAACTGAAAAAGACAGAGAAAGGAGACCGGATATGTTAAAAATTTTCAGCTATCTGAAAAATTCAAAGGCCATGGTGCTTACCATCATTTTGCTGTTGGTCGTTCAGGCCGGATGCGATTTATCGCTGCCCCAGTATACATCGGATATTGTGGATGTGGGAATTCAGCAGGGTGGTATTGAACGGGCCACACCGGAGAAAATGAGGAAAGAAACTTATGAAAACCTGTGTCTGTTTATGACGGAGGAAGAAATTCAGCAGGTAGAACCTTATTATTCCGAAGACGAAGAAGGAAATTATGTGCTGAATACGAAGGATAAGGACATTCTGGATGAGATGGACAGTGTTCTTGGAATGCCGATGCTCATCATCGCTTCTATAGAAGAATCGGGTCAGATGGATATAAATCAGATTCGCCAGGCTGTGGATGCGGGCATGGTCAGCCGGGAGGAAATGGTTGCCAAACGGGATGAAGTTGAAGCTTCTTTTGGGGATATGAGTGAATCCATTATCCAGCAGAAAGCTATTCTCCTTGTAAAAGAGGAATATGAGGCACTCGGAATGAATCTGGATGATATTCAGATGGGATATCTGAAAACAAAGGGCATTCAGATGGTTGGACTGGCCGTATTGATGATGGGTGCATCGATTCTTGTGTCCCTGTTTGCGGCAAAGGTGGCAGCCGGTGTGGGACGGGACCTGAGAAAAAGTGTATTTAATAAAGTCGTATCCTTCTCCAATGCGGAGATGGATAAATTTTCAACTGCTTCACTGATCACACGGAGTACCAACGATATCCAGCAGATTCAGATGGTGGAAGTTATGTTGCTGCGTATGGTATTTTATGCACCGATCATCGGCGTCGGCGGTATATTTAAGGTTCTGAATACAAAGACCGGAATGAGCTGGATTATTGTCGTGGCTGTCGTGACAATCATGGCGTTGGTCCTGATATTGATGTCGCTGGCTATGCCGAAGTTTAAGAAAATGCAGGATTTGGTGGACCGGCTGAATCTGGTATCCAGAGAGATTCTTACCGGTATTCCGGTGATTCGGGCTTTCAGCCGGGAGAAACATGAAGAACAGCGGTTTGACGTAGCCAATACAAATCTGATGCGGACTCAGTTATTTACCAACCGGGTCATGACCTTTATGATGCCGGCCATGATGTTTATTATGAACGGTATCAGTGTATTAATTGTCTGGAACGGAGCCCATGGTATCAATCAGGGAAATCTTCAGGTTGGCGATATGATGGCCTTTATCACATATACAATGCAGATCGTCATGGCCTTTTTGCTGTTGACGATGATTTCAATCATGCTGCCGAGAGCCGGTGTTGCTGCAGAGCGTATTGATGAGGTATTAAAGACCGAACCGTCCATCCATGATGCGGAACAGGTTCGGGATGATGAATTAAAAGATGCCAGAGGTTATGTGGAATTTAAGGATGTCTGTTTCAGGTATCCGGGAGCCAGCGAGGACGCTCTGGAGCATATCAGCTTTACGGCAAAACCGGGAGAAACAACGGCCATTATCGGAAGTACGGGCTGCGGCAAGTCGACGATGATTCATTTGATTCCGAGATTTTACGATGTGACCGGCGGTGCGATTATGATTGATGGTATCGATATCCGGGAACTTTCCAGAAATAAAGTTCGAAGCCTTCTTGGATTTGTACCGCAAAAAGGCATATTGTTTTCTGGTACGATTGAATCCAATCTGAAATTTGGCGGTGACTGGATCACGGATGAAGCGATGAAAACGGCTGCCGGGGTGGCTCAGGCAACGGAATTCATAGAGACAAAGAAAGACACGTATCAAAGTCCAATCGCGCAGGGAGGAACCAATGTCTCCGGCGGACAGAAACAGCGTCTGTCCATTGCCAGAGCAATCGCAAAGAATCCGAAGATATTCTTATTTGATGACAGCTTTTCAGCGCTGGATTATAAGACGGATGTGATTTTGCGTAGGGCGTTGAAAGAGAAGGTTTCCGATGCGACAGTCATTATCGTGGCACAGCGAATCAGTACCATTCTTCATGCAGATCAGATTATTGTGCTGGAAGATGGGCATGTGGCCGGTATCGGGCGCCATGAAGAACTTCTGGAAAGCTGCGAAGCTTATCAGGAGATTGCAAAATCCCAGTTATCAGAATCCGAGTTGAAAGGAGGCCGTGCATCATGAGCGAAGAGAGTAGAAGACCGATGAGAGGCCATGGACCGATGGGCCGGGGCATGATGCCGGGGGAAAAAGCAAAGGATTTTAAAGGCAGTGTTGGAAGACTTCTGAATTATATGGGCCGGTATAAGATTGCCCTTGTATTTGTTCTTATTTTTGCAATTTGCGGTACAGCTTTCAATATCGTCGGACCAAAGATTTTGAGTAAAGCAACGACGGAAATTTTCAACGGCCTTGTGTCAAAACTTTCCGGTGGAGACGGCATTGATTTTGCAAAAATTGGAAGAATCCTTCTTATATTAATAGGACTCTACGGAGTCAGCGCGTGTTTTTCATTTATTCAGGGATGGCTGATGACGGGAATTTCTCAGAAAATGTGTTTCCGGATGCGTAAGGAAATTTCCGAGAAAATAAACCGGATGCCGTTGGAATACTTTGAATCCAGAACGGTCGGTGAGGTTTTGTCCCGGATCACCAACGATGTGGATACCCTGGGGATGAGTTTGAATCAGAGTGTCACCCAGTTGATCACATCCGTTACAACGGTGATCGGAATTTTGATTATGATGCTCAGTATCAGCCCATTAATGACGCTGATCGCAATTATTATTTTGCCGGTGTCTTTGATTTTGATTACGACGGTTGTCAAATCTTCGCAGAAATATTTCCGCACACAGCAGGAATATCTGGGGCATATTAATGGTCAGGTGGAAGAGGTTTACAGCGGACAGAATATTGTCAAGGCCTTCGACAGAGAAGAAGAGGTGCTGAAAGAATTTTCGGAAACCAATGATACTTTGTACGCTTCGGCGTGGAAATCTCAGTTCTTTTCCGGTATGATGCAGCCAATCATGAATTTTGTTGGAAATCTGGGTTATGTGTCGGTGGCTGTTGTCGGTGGCTATCTGACGATTCGTGGAAGTATTGAAATTGGCGATATTCAGGCGTTCATTCAGTATGTGCGTCAGTTTACACAGCCGATTTCCCAGGTGGCTCAGGTATCCAACATGCTCCAGTCCATGGCGGCTGCTTCCGAGAGGGTATTTGAATTCCTGGCTGAACCGGAAGAAGATATTACTGTGGAAAATCCGGTACATCTTGAACATCCGGAAGGACGCGTTTCCTTCCAGCATGTACGTTTTGGTTATAAACCGGATAAAACGATCATTCATGATTTCAGTTGTGATGTGGAACCAGGTCAGATGGTCGCCATCGTCGGACCGACAGGTGCGGGAAAGACAACGATGGTCAAGTTGCTCATGCGATTCTACGATGTGAATGCCGGAAGCATTTTGCTGGATGGTCATAATATTAAAGACTTCAATCGGGGCGAATTGCGGGAATCCTTTGGGATGGTTCTTCAGGATACATGGCTGTTTAAAGGAACAATCATGGAAAATATTCGTTACGGACGTCTGGAAGCGACGGATGAAGAGGTTATTGCGGCAGCGAAAGCAGCCCATGCCCATCATTTTATCCAGACCCTTCCTGGCGGCTATCAGATGGAATTAAATGAAGATGCCAGCAATGTTTCTCAAGGACAGAAACAGCTTTTGACGATTGCCCGGGCCATTCTGGCAGATAATCCGGTGCTGATTCTTGATGAAGCAACCAGTTCCGTAGATACCCGGACTGAAGGGCGGATTCAGAAAGCCATGAGTAACCTGATGAAGGGACGGACCAGCTTTGTTATCGCCCACCGTTTGTCAACGATTAAAGATGCGGATGTCATTCTGGTCATGAAAGATGGCGATATTATTGAGCAGGGCAATCATGAGGAATTGCTCAAAAAGGGCGGTTTCTATGCGGATTTGTATAACTCCCAGTTCGAGGAGACCGCATGACGTTTTTAGATGTTTCGACGGAAACCGATTGATGTGTGAACAGATATAAAAAGTCCGGTCTGCGGTAATTTTACTGCAGATCGGGCTTTTTCTAAATCCAGCCGCCGTCCAATGTAATAATCTGGCCGGTCAGATAGGAATGTTTTCCAGCGAGCTGAAGGGCCAGCCGGCCGACTTCCTCCGGAGTCCCCATCCGGCAGGCCGGAATTTCATCGATGAGCTGGTCACGTTCTTCTTCGGATAAAAACTGATTCATCTCCGTGTCAATGGCGCCGCAGGCAATGGCATTGACGGTGATGCGGCTTGGCGCCAGTTCTTTGGCCAAAGCCTTCGTGAAGGCGTTCATGCCGCCCTTGGAGGCCGAGTAAGCCACTTCGCAGGAGGCACCGCAGCTGCCCCAGACAGAAGAAATATTGATGATACTTCCCGACTGGCGGGCGACCATGTCAGGAATTACCTGTTTACAACAGTTAAAAACCGATGTAAGATTGGTCTGAATGATTTCGTTCCATTCTTCGGCATGCATATCACTGAGCAGACCGATGTGAGAGATTCCGGCGTTATTGACGAGGCAGTCAATCGGGCCGAGTACCCTCCGGGCCTCTGTGATAAATTTCTGTGCCTCCTCATAACATCCCATATCGCCGATGAAATCAAAACATTGGCTGCCCGTTGCTTCAATATATTTCTTGACTTCCGACAGTTCAGCGATATTTTTCTTGCAGCAGATGCCGACAGACCATCCGGCTTCGGCAAATATTTGGGCAATGGCGCGTCCAATTCCCCTGGAAGCGCCGGTGATTAAAACAGTTTTATGTGCCATAGTTCCAAATCCTTCTATAAAATATTATGGATAATTTTGAGTATAGCACAAAAGATAAAAGGCTGTATACATTTTTAATAAAAAGTATCAAAAAAAATTGGTCAAAATTAAATTGTGAAATGTGATAAAATTCATAATTGAAATTATTCTGTAACAAATTTGTAATTTACATGGGTCTGTTTTATAAAAAAGGATAAAAAAAGCCTTTACTTTTTGGCATATTTGCACTATTATAGAGAAAGGAGTTGATACGAACAGGACTATATGATAAGAAGTAAGGGTGGTAAATATGATTTCAAATCAGATTTTACAGACAACGATGGAAGGCTTAAAAGCAATTACCAGAGTTGATTTGTGCGTTATGGATACCGAGGGGAAGGTTTTGGCATCCACAATGAATAATGCGGAAGAGTATGAGAATGCAGTCTTAGACTTTGTCAATTCTCCTGCGGACAGTCAGGTGCTCAGCGGATTTCAGTTTTTCAAGGTATTTGATGAGCATCAGCTCGAATTCGTTATTCTTGCAAAGGGAGACAGTGACGATGTATATATGGTCGGTAAGATTGCGTCTTTCCAGACTCAGAATTTGCTTGTAGCTTATAAAGAGCGATTCGATAAGGATAATTTCATTAAGAATCTGCTTTTGGATAATTTGCTTTTAGTAGATATTTATAATCGTTCCAAGAAGCTTAGGATTGACACGGATGTCCGTCGGATCGCCGTGATCATCGAGTTGAACAATGATAAAGAGTTGAACGGACTTGAAATTGTCCGGGGAATTTATACAGGTAAAACAAAAGACTTTATCACAGCGGTCGATGAAAAGAGTGTTATCGTTGTCCGTGAGGTGAAGGAGAATGAAAATTATGAAGCGTTGACAAAATCCTGCAAAGGGCTTCTGGATATGCTTCACAGTGAAGGTCTGACCAAGTGTCGGATTGCTCTCGGAACGATTGTTCATGAGATTAAAGATGTTTCCCGTTCTTATAAGGAAGCTAAGATGGCTTTGGATGTGGGAAAGATTTTCTACAGCGAACGTTCTATTGTGGCTTACAGCAACCTGGGAATCGGTCGCTTGATCTATCAGCTTCCGGTGCCTTTGTGCAAGATGTTCATAAAAGAAATCTTTGACGGTAAGTCTCCGGATGATCTAGACGAGGAAACATTGATTACAATCAATAAATTCTTTGAAAACAGCCTGAATGTTTCGGAAACTTCCAGACAGTTATATATCCATCGGAATACACTGGTATATCGTCTGGATAAGCTTCAGAAGAGCACGGGGCTGGATTTAAGAGTGTTTGAAGATGCCATCACGTTTAAGATTGCGCTGATGGTGGTCAAGTATATGAGATATATGGAGACCTTTGAATATTAAAATTTAAAGCAAGGTACTGGCGATAAAAGGAGGTCATAACGTGATTGTTTTAGATAACGTTTGCAAAACTTATAGCACAGGCGTGTCTGCTTTAAATGGTGTTAACCTTAGAATACGTAAAGGTGAATTTGTATTTATCGTGGGAAGCAGCGGTTCGGGTAAAACAACACTGTTTAAATTGTTATTAAAAGAGCTGGAACCAACTTCCGGGAGAATTTATATCAATAGTCAGAATATCGGACGTCTGCGCCGACGCAGAGTTCCGAAGATGCGCCGGGGCATAGGCGTTGTATTCCAGGATTTCCGTCTTTTAAAAGACCGTAATGTCTATGAAAATATTGCATTTGCTCAGCGGGTCGTTGGAAAACCGGCTAAGGTGATTAAGGAAACTGTGCCGCAGATGCTGACGCTGGTCGGACTGGCGGATAAGGCGGAATCATTACCGGGAGAATTGTCCGGTGGTGAGCAGCAGAGAGTTTCTCTGGCAAGGGCGCTGGTGAATAATCCGCCGATTTTACTGGCCGATGAACCGACAGGTAATCTGGACCCGACGAATGCCTGGGAAATTATGAAACTTCTGGAGGATATTAATAAACGAGGAACCACGGTAGTCGTTGTTACCCATAATCGGGATATTGTTGAACGTATGCAGAAAAGGGTTATTACGATAGACAAAGGTGTGGTTATCAGCGATGAAAAAGGTGGAATAACAAATGATTGGTAGAATGTTTTACGCAATCCGGCAGGGTTTTAAAAATATCGGCCGTAACCGGTTGTTTTCCCTGGCGTCGGTTGGAACGATTACCGCATGTTTGTTTATATTTGGCATTTTCTATTGTATTGTAGTTAATTTTCAGTACATGGTGCATGCGGCGGAATCCAATGTCGGTGTGACAGTGTTTTTCGATGAAACAGTAACGGAAGACAAGATGCTGGAGGTACAGCGGCTGATTGATGCGCGGGAAGAGGTCAGTTCAACGACCTATATTTCGGCAGATGAAGCGTGGGAGAATTTCAAACAGGATTATTTCCCGGACGGCGATGAAGGAATTCTGGCCGGATTGGATCAGGACAATCCGTTAGTCGATTGTGCCAGTGTCCAGGTTTATCTGGCGGATACATCCAGACAGGCCGAATTGATATCCTATATTGAAGGGTTAGAAGGGGTTTCGGAGGTGAATGCTTCCGATATTATTGCCGACAGTTTTACAAATTTCAGTCGTCTGATCGGTTATGTATCCCTGGGTATTATTTTGATTCTGGTATTTGTTGCGATTTTCCTGATCAGCAACACGGTCATGATTGGCATTACCGTGCGCAAGGAAGAGATTGCAATTATGAAATACATTGGTGCAACGGATCTTTTTGTCCGTGGACCATTTATAGTTGAAGGTATGACGATTGGTTTGATCGGTTCCGTAATTCCTGTGGCTATCTTGCGGGTACTTTATCCGATGGTTGTAGACTTCGTTTTGGAACACTTCTCAATATTAAACAGAATACTGACATTCATGAATGTGAACGACGTATTCAATATCCTTATTCCGATATCACTTGCTATCGGTCTGGGTATTGGTTTTATCGGAAGTTATATGACTTTGAGAAAACATGTCAGAGTATAGGAAGGGAGAAAAGATATGAAACGTTTACATACAAGGCTTCTCAGTGTACTGATGGCCCTTGTAATGGCTTTTTCGTTTAGTTTGACAGCCCTGGCTGCGGATGAAAACGATAAAGAAGAAAAGGAACAGCAGATTGAGGCATTGGAACAGGAAAAAGAAGAGCAGAACCAGGCTCTCAATTCCATGCAGACAGACAAGGCAAATACGGAAGCAGAGATTGAGTCTCTGGATAGCCAGCTGGCGAGTGTACAGACAGAGATTGATACGACCAACTCTGAACTGGAACAGACGGAGGCCGCCCTGGAGCAGACGAAAAAGGATTTGGAAGCTGCCCGGGAAAAAGAGAAAAAGCAGTATGAGACTTTAAAACTGCGTATTAAAGTCATGTATAAAAAAGGAGATACCGGTTATCTGGAAATTCTCCTTGCAGCAGAAGATATTACTTCTCTGCTGAACAGCACTGAATATATTTCAAAGATTTCAGATTATGACAGCAACCTGCTCCAGAGTCTTCAGGAGACAAGAGCTCAGATTGAAGAACTTGAAAAACAGCAGGAAGAAGAAGTTGCGCGGATCACACAGCTTAAAGAAGAGCTGGAAGCTCAGGAAACAGAACTTCAGGGAATCCTGGATGAAAAAGCCGCTTATATTCAGTCTCTGAATGCGACGATTGAATATACGGAAGAGTATATTCAGGAACTGGAAGAGAATATTTCCATGGAGCAGCAGGCTCTGGCGGAAATTGAAGCCGAGATTCGTGCGGCCGCGGCGGCAGCCGCAGCTGAGGCAGCAGCCGCAGCTTCCGGCGGCGGTGAAAGCAGCGGCGGCGGTTATGTGGAAGATGTTTCCAACGCTTATAAACCGTCCTATGGCGGCGGATGGGTATGGCCAAGTGATACGACTTATCTGACGGATACTTTTGGCTATCAGGATTGGCGAGGCGGCAGCCATAACGGTATCGATATTGGCGCAAGCTATGGCTCACCAATTTATGCGGCAGCCAGCGGTACAGTATGGATTGCAGGTTACAGCAGCAGTGCCGGTAACTGGGTAGTTATCGACCATGGCGGCGGTGTATTGACCGTTTATATGCATGCATCCGCTCTGTATGTAAGCTCCGGTCAGTATGTCAGTGCCGGTCAGTCTATTGCAGCCGTAGGAAGTACCGGATGGTCTACAGGACCGCATCTTCATTTTGGCGTTATGGTGGGTTCCTCCGGTGGCTATGATGGCTATTGGGTAGATCCATTGGGATACGTTAGTCCGTGATAAATAAATACATACAAGGAGGCAGGGATTATCCTGCCTTCTTTTTTTGATTCCATGAAAAATCTGTGTTTTCCCTTTGCATTTTAAGGCACTTGTTGTACAATAGGAGGGAACGAAAAAAATGTGAGGCTGGAAATTATGAACAAGAAAAATTTCGCCAGCTTTGTAGCTGGTTTGGCAGTGATGGGTGTTGTATGGGCCGGAGTTTCGGGCGTGCAATATTACCAGAGACAGTCGTCGGGCCGATTGGGTGAGCGGTATGGGGCGATTGAGGAGAAATTAGATAAAATTGATAAAATAATTGATAACCTTTACCTGAATCCGGAGGATATTGATCCGAATAAACTGGAAGAGGGAATTTATGCCGGGTATGTCACCGGATTGGAAGAGGATTACACAACATACTATACGGCCGAAGAATTTGCATCGGTGCTGGAGTCCTCATCAGGAAAATATTCGGGCATCGGGGCTTATGTGTCCCAGAATATGAGCACGGGTATCATTACGATTGTCAAACCTTTTGAGGGCGCACCGGCCGCGGAAGCAGGCATTTTAAAAGAAGATATTCTTTATGCTGTGGAAGGTGAAGAGGTTACCGGTGAAGATTTGAATATGGTCGTTGCAAAGCTGAAAGGTGAGGAAGGCACGACGGTGAACGTCACTATTTATCGGGCTGCGGAGGACAGGTATATCGACTTTGAGGTGACACGGGCGGTTGTCAATGTGCCGACGGTGACGTACAAGATGCTGGATGATCAGATTGGATATATACAGATTTCGGAATTTGAACAGGTGACGGCGGAACAGTTTGCTGCTGCGGTGGATGATCTGGAATCCCAGGGAATGAAGCGTCTGATTTTTGACCTGAGGGATAATGGCGGCGGTCTGCTGGACAGCGTATGTGATATTCTGGACAGAGTTCTTCCAAAAGAATTGCTTGTTTACACAGAAGATAAAAATGGAAACCGGGAAGAAGAATGGGCGACGGATGATGACCGGATTGAGGTACCAATGGCTGTATTGGTCAACGGTAATACGGCCAGCGCTTCTGAAATTTTTACCGGTGCTTTAAAAGATTATGATGAGGCGGAGATCATCGGAACGACGACTTTCGGAAAGGGTATTGTTCAGTCTATTGTTCCGTTATCCGACGGTTCGGCGGTGAAACTGACTTCGGCCAAATACTATACACCATCCGGTGTATGTATTCACGGTACTGGCATCGAACCGGATCAGGTGGTGGAATATGACAGAGAAGCGGCAGAAGATAATCAGCTTCAGGCGGCTATTGACTATTTAACCAGCGTGGACGAATAGGCGTCAATTGAATTGTATATTTAAATGAGAATGACTTTTGTCCGATAGAATAATTATCGGATGGAAGTCATTTTTATATTTGAGAAGAAATTAGTTGACTCATCAACTAATATTTGATATCCTATACTTGAGGTGATGACAAATGAATCGAAGTACATTGCGGATGATCACTCTGCTGGCGAGAAAAAGTCAGATGTATATGGGAGTGACTTTGAAAAATAAATATAATATTACAGCTGCCGAACAACCCTTTTTTATGGCGCTGCAGCGATGTGAAGGGGTTACGCAGGAGGAATTGACAGCGATGGTCTGCGTGGATAAGGCGGTAACAACACGGGTGGTCAAATCTTTAGAAGATAAGGGCTATTTGACACGGGTAAAGGATACGCAGGACAGACGTCAGAACCGGATTTACCCGACGACACTGACAAGAGAACTTGGAGCAGCGGTACAGAAAGACTTATTGATGTTCAATGATGCTGTCACGCAGGGAATTTCCGGAGAGGAGCTGGAAGTGGTGCAGAAGGCACTCATAAAAATGGAAGCAAATTTTGCGGAACTGTTGTCCGGAAAAGGTGGGCAGGATAAGGAACAGGCAACAAAGCGGAAGGAGGATGCCGATAATGTCAGGAAATAACCAGGAAGTCAAAAAGGAAAATCCTTTAGGGTATGCGCCGATCATGGGATTGATCAGGAAATTTGCAATTCCTTCAATTATCAGTATGCTTGTGAACGCGGCATATAACATTACGGATCAGATATTCATCGGTCATGTCGTTGGAATGCTTGGAAATGCAGCGACCAATGTGGCTTTTCCTGTTGTGACCTTCACCACGGCCTTTGCCCAGTTGGCTGGTGTGGGTACTGCGGCAAATTTTAATATTAGTCTGGGAGCAAAAAAAGAGGAAGAAGCGAAAAAATATCTTGGTACAGGGCTGACGTTGATGGTTGTCCTGGGAATTTTGATGATGTGTATTGTTTTGGTTTTTAAAACGCCGATTCTACTCCTGTGCGGTGCGACGGAAAATGTACTTTCCTATGCGCAGCTTTATTTAGGAATTACGGCCTTTGGCTTGCCGTTCCTGTTGTTTACCAATGCGGGAAGTACGCTGATTCGAGCCGACGGAAGTCCTACATATTCGATGGCCTGTACAGTTACCGGAGCTATACTGAATGTTTTTCTGGATTGGCTTTTTATGTTTGTTTTTCAGTGGGGAATCCAGGGAGCCGCTCTGGCAACCATCACCGGCCAGTGCATATCCTTTATTATGTGCCTTGGCTATTTCCCTCGTTTTAAGACCTTTAAAATACGATTCGGCATGTTGGGTTTGAGAGTCAAATATGTGATTGAGATTGTCAAGTTGGGAACTTCCAACTTTATTAATCATACCATTATGATGCTGGTCAATATTGTATTAAACAATACACTGACTCATTATGGCGCCATGTCTATCTATGGCAGTGATATTCCGTTGGCTGTATCCGGTGTCATCGCCAAGCTCAACAGTATTCTTGCTTCTTTTGCTGTTGGCCTGGCCCAGGGCTGCCAGCCGATTCTTGGTTTTAATATGGGAGCAAAAAATTATGACCGGGTAAAGGAAACATACAAAAAGGCTGTGACGGCCGCCCTGATCATCAGTGTTCTGGCTTTTGGAATATTCCAGGCATTTCCGCATCAGCTTACCGGAATTTTTGGTACGGGAGACGAACTTTATTTTCAGTTTGCGGAACGCTATCTGCGTATTTATATGTTTATGGTCTGTGTGTATGGGATTCAGCCAGTGTCCGTAAATTATTTTACAAGTACCGGAAATGTTCATCAGGGAATCATCCTGTCTTTGTCTCGTCAGGGATTTTTCCTGATTCCTCTGTTAATCCTGCTTCCGCTTTTTCTCGGACTGGACGGTGTTTTATATGCCGGGCCGATTGCTGATTTCCTGGCCTGCGCTTTGTCACTGGCTATGGTTTCCAGAAATTTCAGGCAATTGACACAGATGAAAGAGTCCAGTATTTCAACAAAAACACGTTGATTTAAAAATGAGATTAACGGGACTTGGGCGTAAAATGTAAAGAGATGAGAGTATGAAAATTGTGAAAAGCAAGCTGAAATATGAAAATGGCTGTCAGGTATATGATGTGGAGTTTTTACAGTGGAGCCATCCATAGTTGGGATGCAGAAGCTGTAAAGCGTTAAGACAGCAAAAAATCAATAAAAAGCTTTGAAAGTACAGAACAAACATTCGACGACGTTCTGTACTTTCTTTTTTTTACATGATATAATATGGGTACTTGGCGGAATATTTTCAGATGGGGATATCGAAAACGTTCAGCTACCCCCTTTTGGGATGAGCCGAATGAAATTATAAAAAAAGTAGTCAGTGTATGGAGGGGCTACAGTCAGAGACCGATGTATCGGGGAATGATGAAGAACCTTCCGATTATTTATATATCATGCTGGATAATATGCTTATGGAATTGGAGAAGTAGGAAAAGAAATCGGTGCAGATAAACGATTATCTGAATTAAATAGTCTTTTATGTTATACAACTCAGGATAGTTTGATTACGGAAGAGGAGGGAAATATGGTATATCATTATTGTAGTGTAGATACATTTTTGAAGATTATACAAAATAAATCATTAAGATTATCTGACATAGGAAAATCTAATGATTATTCAGAATTAATTTATATAGAAAACATGATTCGTGAAGAATTTGAAAAGATAATAAATACAATAGTGTTAGATAATGAAGAAAGAAGAAAACTATTATATTTAGAAGAATTCTCCAGAAATACGATGTTAGATTCTATTAATCTTTATGCGGTGTGTTTTTCAGAAGAGAAAGATTTGTTAAGTCAGTGGCGAGGCTATGCAGATGGTGGAAGCGGAATTGCAATTGGTTTTTCAAAGGATATTTTGGAAATGGTAAATGAAGAACCATATGGATTGGCGTTTAAACAAGTATGTTATGCGGAAAAAGAACAGAGAAAGTTTGCAAGAAAAGAAGTACAAGTAATTTTGAAAACAACACAAAGAAAAAATTTATTTGGTTCATTTGGAGAAGTATATGAAAATGATATTAGAAATATAGGTTGTATGAAACAACCAGGATTTTCAGAAGAGAAGGAATGGAGATTATGTATTGGTATGTCTCCGGCCCCACGTATTGGGAGAAAAGGGATATTTAAAAATTTTATCCTTTCTGAAGTGAAAGTTCAGTGCATTAGGGGACAAATTGTTTCATATTTTGATTTGTCATTTGAAAAAATATGTAATGATTTTATTAAAGAAATAATAATTGGACCAAGTTCAAAAGTAACGGAAAGCGATATATATACGAGTTTGATGATTAATGGATTTGATGCTAATAATATTCATATTACAAAGTCCGAAATTACATATAGGTAGAGATATTGAAGAAAATCAATTTCAGACTTGTGATTTTTTATTTTGCAACAACTCCATATATAGGAAAAGTTTACATTGATTACGAAATCTTATTTCATATCGGCATGAATGTTGAATCCGGATGATCAAATGGGTAAAATGAAATTCACTTTTTTATTTTAGGATGCTGATAAAAAATTGTAAAGTGTAGTGTAAGACTCATAATTTTTTGCTATAATCAAAGTAAGTCTGAGATACAGTAAAGGAGAGGGCGATATGACGAAAGCAGATAGAAATCTATTAGATTATATTGTTGTTTGCATCAGTGAATTTGCAAACCGATATGAGATGCATATGAGAGATGCATATGTTTATTTGAACCGTTATAAAGGAATTGAGTTCCTAAAAGAATTCTATGATGTAGAGCACACCCTCTCATTTGAGGATGCTGTGGATGACCTGGCCGCAATATGCCGGAAAAATGGAGGTGTAGCTTAGTGAGGCTTTTTCATGGATCTAATATGGAAATCGACAAGGTAGATTTATTTAAATGCATGCCAAATAAAGATTTTGGATGTGGATTTTATACTACATTGTTAGAAAAACAGGCATGGAGAATGGCACAGCGTAGAGCAAGATTAGATGGCGGGAGACCAACGGTAACTGTGTATGAAGTACCGGATGATTTGGTGGAAAGGACAGACCTGAACTGTCGTATATTTGATGAAAAACCCACAATTGAATGGGCGATATTCATAAAGAATAATCGAGATAGAAAATTTACGGATATTAGCAGCATGGAATGTAATCTTGATTGTAAATATGATGTGGTTATCGGACCTGTGGCGAATGATACGGTAGGACTTTTAATCCGGCAGTTCAGCCGGGGAACGATAGATGCAGAATATCTTAAGAAAGAGTTTGATTTTGGAAGACTTACAAATCAATATACGTTTCATACTGAGAAAGCTCTGCAGTATTTGAAGAAAGTGGGTGTGATGCATGACAAGTCAGCAGCAGGAAATGATTGAATACACCACACAGGAAGTGATTGGATATCTCATAGAGGATAATGAAATTACCATGGAGCAGGCTATGAAGCAGTTTTATATGTCAGATACTTTTGAAAAGTTAAGTGATGTAGAGACCGGCCTTTATTTGGACGGATCTGTGTATGTGTATGAGTTGTTAAAAAGAGAGTTCAAAACAAATAAAGTTTAATATCATTCCATCACTTTGAAATTATTTTGAAGTGATGGAATATTTTTAATGCAACTAAGAGTAAGTACTTTTAGGTGTGATAATGGAGGAAAAGTGAATGGTAGAAGGTCCGAATTTTCTCTTAGCTAAGTTTGGAAAGAAGGAACACTTACAAAAGAAGTAATGAAAAATGTAAGGGATGATGTATGGATATTAAGTGATGATTTAAAAAATGCGATAAAAGAATTTGGAGATTATGTAATATTGCTTTCATCGGTAGGATTGCATACTAAAATTATGGAATCAGAAGAAGGGCTAAATAATAGAATTGGCATCGATACAGGAATGATTATATATAGAGATTTATCTGATTTTTCAGATACAGATGCATATAGAAAAACAGGAAGTCCATTAGATCCCTATTTTGTGAAAGAATAGACAGCAATAGCACAGATATAAAAGAAGAAAAAAAGTGTTAATTGATTTGCCTTGTGTTTATATTTCTTTTTTGTTACAATGAAAAAAGAACAGACATTCGAAAGATGAGCGGATATATAGAGTTTGTGGCTGATATTCGTGTAATGGATAGGATTATATGGGCAAAAAAATGAAATTTTGGGATATAATAATGTGTTATTTAAGAAAGCTATAATAAATACAGATGATTTTGCTTTAAGCTTGGAAGAAATATGATATTTATTAGGAGAATTACTATGGATCATTTTAAATTAGTATCAGAATACGCCCTCACCGGCGACCAGCCACAGGCCATTGAGGCGCTTGTAAAAGGGTTCAAGGAGGGCAATTAGTTTCAAACACTGCTTGGTGTTACCGGTTCCGGTAAGACATTTACAATGGCGAATGTCATACAGGCGATGAACAAGCCGACATTGGTACTGGACCATAATAAGACACTGGCCGTCCAGTTATACGGGGAATTTAAAGAGTTTTTCCCAGAGAATGCAGTGGAGTATTTTGTCTCCTAATTTGCGTGAGGAACAAAAAACGCATTATTTAGTGTTATTTGGTGCCGATTTGTCTATATTTTGTGGACAAAAAATGCTGATATGGACTAAATAATACTGGGTGGACAGATGAAATTTGTGACCTGGATTCGTGTAATGGGCAAATGATTAAATAAAAAGGGCTACATGTGTGTAGCGAATTGGTAATTGTTCGACATTACAGAATAATAGAAATGAAGAATAAGGTGAAGTATGGAATATATAAAATGGTTGTCGATAAATGACTTGGCATTGGGAATTCAATTAAAAAAAATGGATGAGATTCTCAAAGGTCATATTGAGGGGAATGAATCTGCAGGTATAAATGAAATAATAGAGTTGTTTGTCGTCTGCAAATATATGGATGCACAGATATACCCTTCAATTTGGAATGAAACAGAGATAGATGGATATAAAAAAATTGTAAAAAAGTTTAAAGGCATTGTTGGTAAGTATTTTAATACTTTATGTAAGGACGAATTCCATAGTATTTATAATGGGTTGGATCGTGATTATAGGAAATTATTCTGGGAGGCATTTCGATTATACAAGTTGTATGAGAAAATAGAATTTTCTTATATTAAAGATGCAATAGGAGACAAGATGTATGCTGTTCGAAACATTCTTCTTGAAAAGTCAATTGTAGATGCTTATGGTGAAGAAATTCGAAAAGAACTATTAGCATTTGAAAAAGCAGCTGAATGGCTTTTGGACGAGTATGAGGTACATCATGAGTTCGAAAGGGAACACTTATATTTTCCGAAAGAGTTAAAAATAGATGATAAAAAAGAAATTATCAAGAAATATGTTGAGTGGGAAGAAGCAAATCTTAACTATTTACAAATTATTGTTAATATACAGGACAATCCTGACACTTTGGTTATTGGAGATAGACTTAGATTACAGACGAGAAAGAGAGTAGAAAAAGAACAAGAAAAATTGTTTTCAAGAGGTGGAAGTTTCAAAACTGAGATAAATGTTATATTTGGAGAGCTGAAAGAGAATGATTCGGGGTTTGATATGGATTCACATAAAATTGTGTGTAAATATGATTCAAACTGGATTAAAGAAAATCTGGATGAGCCAACATTGTTGAACAATTTTATATATTGGTTTGGATATGTGGATATGCAATGGAGAATTACTCTAGTAGAAAAGGATGTACATAAGGGGATTGTTGAAAAATTTTTGTTTATGCATTCAAAGTATGCATATGAGCCGGGATATTCAATAAGGATGTTCAATACATTAGCAGACATTCAAATGGCAGGATATTATCAGCAATTAGAAAAAAACGGAAAACAATTGGAAAATATCTATAAGTGGTTTTTTGAAAAATATTTGAAAGATGAATTTTCAATTGATGGCTTTCGAATGAATATACCGTCTGCAAACACAAGTTATTTAGAAAAATGCAGGATGATGCTTTCTGAAATGGATGGTATCCTAAAACAATACAATTTGTATGTCGAAGATGGTTATGTGAATCAAGAGTTATTTCAAATGTCATCATCACATATGAAATTCAGTGACTGTAAAAGTGCCGTAGAAGAAAAATATGTATATGGTATGGGCGATAACTTTAGAATTGCATGTCATCACATGTTTTCAACTCAAAGTCATATAACATATATCGAAAGAATAAAAAACTCATATGATTCTTTTTATGAACTTTTGCAAAATGAAACAATCTATGATACAGATTTTGGTGAATATACGAAACCTATTTTTGCATGGCTAGTAGAGCATGGATATATTTTGCTGGATAATCATGAAATTAAATTCAACAACTTAGTAAGGATTCGTTTGTTAAAGCAACTGAATGATAATAATGTTATTAGTTATTGGCATTTAGGAAATGAATTAAGAAAAGAATTAAGAATAATGGAAGAAGATAATCTTGTGATTTTTAAATCTTCTTTATTTGCGGAGAAAGAATATGAATATTTTGATTATTATTTAAATAAAGCAACATTCAATAATGGTACAGATTTAAGAAATATGTATCTTCATGGTTCTCAGCCGAATAGTCCAGAAGATGAAAAGATTCATATGAGTAATTATTGGATTATATTGAAATTGTTCGTACTTTGCATATTAAAGATATGTGATGACGTTGAGACTTTGTCGTATGTAAAGAATAGTAATGAGAATATAGAATAGTAAATTATGCAGACATGGTCTGCACATTTAGAAAAGTGAGCAGGAATATCGTGGGTAATGATGAAGTATGTGGTTTAGAGAATTTATTTCAAAAATCAAAAGAAATTGTCCAAGCAGCTCGTGAAATGACGGGGACAGTAGCGAACCTCACAATAGTAATTACAAATTTTCAAATAGGACGTTATCTTGTAGAAGAAGAACAAAAAGGTGAATCAAGAGCCAAATATGGAAAAAGAATTCTTGATGAATTATCAATATTTCTTACAAATGAGTTTGGAAAAGGCTTTTCAAGGACAAATGTTGCTTCTATGCGTAAGTTTTACCTTGTATATAAAGATAGAGGTGAACAATTTTTATACTTGAATAATGAGAATAAATTGCCATTGATTCCAATTGTGCAGACAGCGTCTGCACAATCCTATGATGGGAAAATTCCGTTTTGACTTTCTTGGTCGCATTATCAAGTCCTTATGAGGATTGAAAATGTAGATGAAAGGGATTTTTATGAAAAGGAAGCAATCTTGTCTAATTGGGATGTTAGAACATTAAAACGTCAATATAATTCTAGTCTCTATGAACGATTGGCAATGAGTAGAGAAAAAGAGCGGGTAATGGAATTGGCTAATAGTGGAATCACTATTTATAAGCCTCAAGATGTGCTGAAATCGCCTTTTGTTCTGGAATTTCTAGGAATGGATGTTAAAGCTGCATATCAAGAAAGTGATTTGGAAAGTGCTATTATTGGGAAATTACAAAATTTTTTCTTGGAATTAGGAAAAGGATTTTTATTTGAAGCAAGACAGAAACGTTTTACATTTCATGAAAAAAACTTTTATGTAGATTTGGTATTTTATAATCGTTTGCTTAGATGCTATGTGTTGATTGATTTAAAAGTTGATGAATTAACACATCAAGATTTAGGACAAATGCAGATGTATGTTAATTATTATGATAGATATGTGAAGACAGATGATGAAAATCCAACAGTTGGGATTTTATTATGCAAAGATAGTGATGAGACATTAGTAGAATTGACCTTGCCAGCCGATGCCAATATTTATGCTAAAGAATATAAATTGTATTTACCAGATAAGAAGATTTTGCAGGAAAAATTCAAAGAGTGGTTAGAAGAAGGGAAGAGTTAAACAGCCAGGAGAATCTTCTATTAATGACTGAAAAATGGTGATTGTATAATATATAAATTGCGCAAGTTTCTTACACATTTTCAAATGTGTTCATAAAGGAGAAATATATGGATCATTTTAAATTACATTCAGAATATCAGCCCACCGGCGACCAGCCGCAGGCGATTGAGGCGCTTGTAAAAGGGTTCAAGGAGGGCAATCAGTTTCAAACACTGCTTGGTGTTACCGGTTCCGGTAAGACATTTACAATGGCGAATGTCATACAGGCGATGAACAAGCCGACATTGGTACTGGACCATAATAAGACACTGGCCGCCCAGTTATACGGGGAATTTAAAGAGTTTTTCCCGGAGAATGCAGTGGAGTATTTTGTGTCCTATTATGATTATTACCAGCCAGAGGCTTATGTGCCGCAGACGGACACGTACATTGCGAAGGACTCGGCCATTAATGATGAGATTGATAAGCTGCGCCATTCGGCGACGGCGGCATTGACAGAGCGGGATGATGTGATCATTATATCTTCCGTATCCTGTATTTATGGTTTAGGTAGTCCGATTGACTATAAGGAGATGGTTGTCTCTCTGCGTCCCGGGATGGAGAAGGAGCGGGATGATGTGGTTCGCAAGCTGATTGATATTCAGTATGAGCGAAATGACATGGATTTTAAGCGGGGAACCTTCCGGGTCCATGGCGATGTGGTGGAAATTTATCCGGCAGCGGCCGAGGGCGAAGCGGTCCGGGTAGAATTTTTTGGAGACGAGGTGGATCGGATTACGTCTTTTGATCCGTTGACGGGAGAAATCAAGGCGCGGCTGGAGCATATTGCTATTTTCCCGGCATCCCATTATGTTGTTTCAAAAGAGAAAATGGAAGCGGCAATTGTTAATATTGAGAAGGAACTTGAAGAGCGGGTTCGATATTTTAAGAGTGAAGACAAGCTGTTGGAGGCTCAGAGAATCTCAGAGCGAACGAATTTTGATATAGAAATGATGCGGGAAACCGGCTTCTGCTCTGGTATTGAGAATTATTCACGCCATCTGGCAGGACTGGAACCAGGGGCGACACCGCATACCCTGTTGGATTATTTTCCGGATGATTTTCTTATCATTGTGGACGAGTCCCATATGACAATTCCACAGGTACGGGGCATGTATGCCGGAGACCAATCCAGAAAGACCACACTGGTAGATTATGGATTTCGGCTGCCGTCGGCCAAGGATAACCGACCGCTGAATTTCCAGGAGTTTGAAAGTAAAATTGACCAGCTGCTGTTCGTTTCAGCGACCCCGAATGTCTATGAGGCTGAACACGAATTGCTGCGGACCGAACAGATTATTCGTCCGACAGGACTTTTGGATCCGGAAGTTTCTGTGCGTCCGGTGAAAGGCCAGATTGATGATTTGATCAGTGAGGTAAACCGTGAGACAAGCAAAGGGCACAAAGTATTGATTACCACACTGACCAAGAGGATGGCAGAAGATTTAACCGATTATATGCGGGAAGCTGGCATACGGGTAAAATACCTTCATTCGGATATTGATACACTGGAACGAACAGAAATCGTGCGGGATTTGCGTATGAATGTGTTTGACGTGCTTGTTGGTATCAATCTGCTGCGGGAAGGGTTGGATATTCCGGAAATAACTCTGGTGGCGATTTTAGATGCGGATAAGGAAGGTTTCCTGCGTTCAGAGACATCGCTGATTCAGACGATTGGACGCGCGGCACGAAATTCAGAGGGGCACGTCATCATGTATGCGGATACGATGACGGATTCTATGAAACGGGCCATCGACGAAACCAACCGGCGCCGCCAGATTCAGCAGGCATATAATGAAGAGCATGGAATTACACCTCAGACGATAAAAAAAGCAGTCAGAGATTTAATTGCTGTTTCCAAAGCCATTGCAGAAACCGAAGACCAGTTAATGAAGGATCCGGAATCCATGAGCCGGAAGGAACTTACAAAACTGATTGGAAAGGTGGAGAAACAGATGCGGGCGGCGGCTGCGGATTTGAATTTCGAGCAGGCGGCAGAGCTGCGTGATAAATTAATTGAATTAAAGAAAATGCTGTCTACAATGGATGACTGATTATTTGCAGGCTCATTGATCGCAGGTATTATTGTGTTAAATATGGCAAAAAAAGATGTTTTAAAAAAATTTAAAAAAATTAAAAAAAACTCTTGCCAAAATGTGTATGATAGTATATAATGCAATTGTTGAGCCAATGATGGGCTGTCGCCAAATGGCAAGGCACTGGACTCTGACTCCAGCATTTGAAGGTTCGAATCCTTCCAGCCCAGTTATCAGTCAGACATTTTATTAAAGGAGAGCTTTAGTGAAATGTCTGATTTTTTTCATGCTAAAATGTGCCGGTGACGTGTTTTCTGTATTTACCGGTATGTAAAGGGGTGGAGATATGTATCGGATGGAACGTCCGGTGACCTACAGTGAGGTTGGGGCGGACTACAGGGCAGATATGGCCCAGATCATTAATTATTTTCAGGACTGCAGTTGTTTTCAGTCGGATGAGCTTGGCGTAGGGCCGAAAAATATGGAAATTTGGGGAAAAGCCTGGATGTTGAACAGCTGGCAGATCGTTGTAGAACGATATCCGAAGTATGGCGAACAGATTACGGTAGGAACCTGGCCGTATGATTTTAAGGGGCCATTGGGATTGCGTAATTTTATTATTGATGATGTCTCCGGAGAGCGGATGGCGCGGGCTAATTCCGTATGGGCGATGATCGATGTGACAACGGGGCGTCCGGTTCGGGTAGATAAGACTCAGATTGAGGCTTACCAGATGGAACCAAAGGAGCCGATGAATTACGAAGGACGAAAAATTTCGATTTCCGGAGATTTTGAAACATTGGAACCTGTACCGGTGACAAGGGCCTGTCTGGATACAAATCATCATATGAATAATGCGCGATATGTGGCGGTGGCGATGGAATATTTGCCGGAAAATTATCGGATACATCAGATTCGGGTAGAATATAAGCATTCGGCGCGGTATGGAGATATTTTGATTCCGAAACGTCAGTTAGAAGGCGGCAGGGTTGTTATTCTTCTGGAAAATGCTGACGGAGAAGTATGTGTCATTACGGAATTTACAGAATAGGAGTAAGCTATGATACGATTGGGTGAAAAACAAATATTAAAAGTAATTCGGGTAAAGGATTTTGGAATGTATGTCGGGGATGAGGAAGAGGCTGTGCTGCTTCCGAGAAAGTATGTTCCGGAAGGTACTCGCATAGGGGATTCGCTGGAGGTTTTTGTGTATCGGGATTCCAGCGACCGATTGATTGCCACGACAGAAGAACCGGCACTCACATTGGGGCAGATTGGCCTGCTTTGTGTTAAAGAGAATAGTAAGATTGGTGCATTTTTAGATTGGGGGCTGGAAAAAGACCTTCTTCTTCCATATAAAGAACAGACAGTCCAGGTTCGTCCAGGCAAAAGTTATCCGGTAGCTTTGTATATTGATAAGAGTAAGCGTCTCTGTGCAACAATGAAGATTTACGACTATCTTGCGACAGATTCACCCTATACAAAAGATGCGATGATTCAGGGCATTGTTTATCAGGTGAATCCGAACTTCGGTGTTTTCGTCGCAGTGGACGGTAAATATCATGGAATGATACCAAAGAAAAATGTTCATGGCCAGTTTCGTGTAGGTGATAAGGTTCAGGCACGGGTAGTTAATGTGCGGGAAGATGGAAAACTGGAATTAAGTATGCGGGAACGGATTGAATTTCAGATTGATAAGGATGCGGCTGTGGTCATGGATGTGCTGGAAAGCTACGATGGCGTGCTTCCATTTTCAGAAAAGGCATCTCCGGAGGTTATTGAGCGGGAGTTAAATATGTCGAAGGCAGCTTTTAAACGGGCGGTAGGTCATTTGCTCAAAATGAAAAAGATCCAGATTGAACAGCATAAAATACGAATGAATGTAGAAAAATAAAAAATCAGGGCCGGAGGGTAGATAATCCTCCGGTTTTTTTGCATTCTATTACGGAAGAATGTTAAAATTGTAAATCAATTGTTACAAAAAAATTACATAAAAGGTTGACAACCGGAGCCGGGTTTGTTAGAATGATATCTGTAACAAAAATGTAATATATGTGACGTAAATATAACGAAAAATTTACGAAGACATAAAATTACTTGGATTAGGAGGAAAAAACCAATGGGTAAATTAAAATTTGCACCGTATGTTTTTGGTTTAGCGGCAGCAGTTGTATTCGGTACAAATCCAATAGGTGTTCAGGCGGCTCCGGTTACTACAACAAAATTTGATGTTTCGTTTGGAGATTTGGATATCCAGGGAAAAATTATTTATACAGCGACTGAAGAAGTTGCTTCCCCATTTTATAAGAAAGGAATTTCCACAGCGGAAGATTGCGTAATGATCCGTAAGGAGCCAAGTGCAGACAGCGAGGCAGTCGGTAAGCTTTATTTCGGTGCCGGATTTGAGGTGCTTGAAGAGGCTGGTGACTGGATACATATTCAGTCCGGTTCCTGTGAAGGATATGTTTCAGCAGAGTATGTAGTTACAGGTAAGAAGGCTGAGGAAGTTGCAAAGAATACAGATGCGGTCAACAGTTATGCGAAGATCATTACGGATGGTGTGGAGATTAAAGCAGAAGCATCCGATGATGCGGCAGTAATTGCAACAGCTGGTAATGAAGAAATTCTTGAAGTTCTGGCAGTGATTCCGGAATCTGATTGGACGAAAGTAAATGTAGATGGCGTTGAAGGTTATGTTAAAAACCAGGCCGTAGAAGTCGGCGTCGCTTATGATTCCGCAGTTTCCATGGAAGAGGAAGCACAGAGAGAGGCAGAAGCTGCACGTCAGCAGGCCGCTGCACAGCAGACTGCTGGAACAGAAACAGAACAGACGGAAGCTCAGGAAGAGCAGACAGAGGCTGCTGTAGAACAGACGGAAGCCCAGGAAGAGCAGACAGAGGCTGCTGTAGAACAGACAGAAGCCCAGGAAGAGCAGACAGAGGCTCCGGAAGAACAGACGGAAGCTCCGGAAGAACAGACGGAAGCTCCGGAAGAACAGACACAGGAAGCCGAAGAACCATCTTTATATATTGAAGAAGTATCAGAAACCGTATGGGCAACAGATGCAGTCAACGTAAGAGAAGCTGCGGATACCTCTTCCAGCAGAGTCGGAGGACTTGGAAAAGGTGAAAGCATTACACGTACAGGTATTTGTGAAAATGGATGGAGCCGTGTGGACTACAATGGAACAACCGCTTACATTCACGGCGATTATCTGACAACGACAGAACCGGTCGAAGAAGAACCGGTATACAGTGAACCATCTTCAAACAGTGGTCTGGGACAACAGATTGTTGACTATGCAAGACAGTTCCTTGGTAATCCATATGTTTATGGAGGAACTTCTTTGACAAATGGTACGGACTGTTCAGGTTTTGTTCAGAGTATCTATGCACACTTTGGATATTCACTTCCTAGAACATGTACAACCCAGTCTGTATGTGGCCGCGGCGTATCTGTAGATGAACTGCAGCCAGGCGATTTGGTTATCTACTCTTCTTATGGAGAGATTCAGCATATCGCTATTTACTCTGGTAATGGCAATACGATTCATGCCAGCAACTGGGATACGGGCATCATCGAAACCAGTTTATCTTACAGCGGTGACATTTACTGCTGCAGACGTATTGTCGATTAATATATGATTTCCTTTTTCTGATAATAATCTTAAAAAACGCCTGATAAATCGTTATGGTTTATCGGGTGTTTTTTTATCCACCGAACTGGGTATAAGATGTGGAAAAAAATTGTAAAATGAGCTCGAAAAAAGGGATTTTATTAAAAATGCACAAAAAACTTGTCGAAGCAATGCATAAAACAAAAAATATTCATTCAGGATTATCCACAATTCACAAAGTTATCCACATAAGAAAATACAGATTTTCTCGGAAAAATCGACTTATGCACAGAGTTATCCACTTTATCCACAATGCATAAAGGGTGAATGAAGCGAAAAAAGGCAAAAATATGTTTTGGTGAAAACGTAAAAATCAACAAAAATGTGGATAATCTCTTGACTTTTTAGTTGTTTATTCTTTAATGTCGAATGGTTTTGTTTCGTCTGTTTTCTCTTAAAAATGTGTGAAATTACAAAATATTTTCAGAAAATACAACAAGTTGACTTGAAAGAATAGGCAGATGTGATATAATTAAAACATAATTACACAGTAAGGAGTGATATCTATGCGTATTACGATTAGCGGAAAAAATATTGATGTGACTCAGGGACTTAAAGATACGATTTATGAGAAATTAGGTAAATTGGATAAATACTTTACTCCGGAAACTGAAGCAATCGTGACACTCAGTGTAGAAAAGAATCGTCAGAAAATCGAAGTTACCGTGCCGATTAAGGGCAGTGTTATCCGTGCTGAGCAGGTAAGCGATGATATGTATGTTTCTATCGATCTGGTACAGGAAATTATTGAACGTCAGATGCGTAAGCATAAAACCCGCCTGGTTAACAGAAATCGTGGCGGCGGCAATTTCCAGCAGGCATTTATTGAAATGGAAGCGGAGGAACCGGAAGAAATCCGAATTGTGCGTTCTAAAAAATTTGCTATGAAACCGATGGACCCGGAAGAGGCCTGCATCCAGATGGAACTTTCCGGACATAATTTCTTTGTATTCCGGAATGCAGAGACAGATGATGTGAATGTGGTTTACAAACGTAAAGGAAATACTTATGGATTGATTGAACCAGAATATTGATTAAATTTAAAAAAGAGGCTGCAAAAAGTGTCTTCGACTAGGGATTTCATAATCTCTAAAAATGGGTCAATCCCAAAGATTGTGTAAACCTCCAAACTGATGTAAGATAAAATTATTCAGTTTGGAGGTTTTATTATGGCTAGGAAAAAAGATTCACCACAGAAAGCAGCTTTCCGTGAAATGATGGGATGTTTGGGGATATAAGGTAGTTATGATCCGAGTTATGATGTGATAGAATTGCTTCAGCAACTCGAAATTTGTGAGTATAGTAGGGTAGCATTATGAGAAAATTTAGGGTAATTTACTATGAAATATGAAAATCTCATAGTCGGCATAGATTATACGAATTATTGCTTTTCCACACTTTTATTCGGGATAAGTTTACTTTGACTGAAAAATAGCCCTCCAGTTTGGAGGGCCTATGTTGTACTAAAGTTTGTTCCTTTAGATATTTGAAGGCGTCGCTCTAAAATTATAATCTTCATTTAATCCCCAAGCGAACTCCTCTAATGCAGCCTTTTTTATGGTCATATTATTGAGTTTTGAGACAACTTTCACTATAATTATGTAATGAAGGAGTGAGAAGAGAAAAAATGAAACGATGGATTATTACAATGACCGCAGCAATAATGGCCTTTTCTCTCTGTGCATGCGGAAATGAGAAAAATGAAACGCCGGAATCAACCGGAAGAGAAGAATCCGTTGCTGAAACTACTGACGATGGTGTTTCACCTTCGGGCAGCGACGGGGCTCAGGCTTCGGCAGATATTCTGAATGCGATAGCGGAATCGGACAAATTAACGACAGGAAACTATCTGCTTATGGAGGATGGTTCTATAGTAGTCAGAGGCGAAAATTATGGTAGTTTTGCCGGAGATTATGCCGCGTTACAAAATGTAAGCAAGATTGCAGATTCATCCAGTGAAATGGAATTATTTGCTCTGACTGAAGAAGGGGATTTATACTATCGGCAAGCAAAGATCGTTGGCAACGTCACGGATGTCGTTTACAGTACAACAAATATAAACCAGACTGCCATTTTCATTTCTGAAGGAAAAATATACAGGGTGCGTGTCCAAAACACCAGTGATGTAAATGCCAATCTTCGTCAACAAAGTCCGGATACATACATTGATGTAGACGGAGAAACCGTTAACTATTATCAGCTGAATAGAAAATTTTCCAACTTGAATGAAGAAGAGCCAATTTATGCCGATGGTGAGCTTATACGGATCAGTGCCGAGAAAAGTGACTTTTTTGTTTTGAACAATACCGGAAAGGTATTTATGGATAACAACGACGGTTTTTCTGAGGAGTATATTGGACTTGAATGTTTTGATTGGGACAATATTGCACTAATTGATGCAGCGAAAGTGATGTTGAGTGACGCCAAGGATTCAAATACGGAAGCTGAGCTGACGGTAGCCGGTATACAATCCGATGGGACGGTTCGTGCCGTTGGCGCCTATGCTGATGAAATACTTTCCTGGGGAACTTTGAATTATATCTCTATGGACGATGCCTTGCTCGTTGGGCTTACCCCGGATGGACACTTAAAAGCTGCGGGGCAGGCAGCCGAGTTCGTAGCGAGTGATTTAAACCAGTGGTCAAATATTGCAGGCGTTAAAGTAGGCAATGTGACAGGTACTACAATTGTTAATGCCGTAGATAAGGACGGAACTTATTATCATCTGGAATATGACGCCCGGTGGACTGAAAATAATCTGGCTACCGTTTCTGTTGAAAAAGGTTGTTCAGACAGCAATGGTGCAGTATGGTATCGTTATTGCCAGGACGGCACGGTCTTATGTTCCGTCGGTCAGAATGGGGCATGGGAATGAATTGACAGTTTTTGTTTCAGGTAGAAAAGCCTTGGGGCACTTTCCTTACGAAAGTGCCTTTTTTGTTCGCCTGTGGTGGACCGTTGTCCGTCAGATGAGAGATTTTTTCGTTGGCAAACCGATATTTCTGTGTTACAATAATTAGTACGTGTTTTATAGAAGATACTGAAAATGAAATAGAAAGATTAGTAGGAGTGATAAAATGGGCTTGTTTTCAAAAATTATGGGAACCCATAGCCAGAGGGAGCTGAAGCGGATTTATCCAATCGTGGATAAGATTGAAGCGCTTTCTCCGACCATGGAGAAGCTTTCAGATGAAGAGTTGAGAGATAAGACAAGTGCCTTTAAAGAGCGGCTTGCACAGGGGGAGACGCTGGATGATCTGCTGGTTGAAGCCTTTGCGGTTGTTCGTGAGGCGGCATACAGAGTTCTTGGTATGCGTCATTATCGGGTTCAGCTGATCGGCGGCATTATTCTGCATCAGGGACGTATTTCTGAGATGAAGACTGGTGAAGGTAAGACATTGGTATCCACCCTTCCGGCCTACCTGAATGCACTGGACGGCAAGGGCGTTCATATCGTTACGGTCAATGATTACCTGGCAAAACGAGATGCCGAGTGGATGGGTAAGGTCCATGAGTTTTTAGGGTTGACGGTTGGCGTTGTTTTAAACAGCATGACACCGGAAGAGAGAAAAGCAGCTTATGCCTGTGACATTACCTATGCGACGAATAACGAACTGGGCTTTGATTACCTGAGAGACAACATGGTTGTTTATAAAGAAAAGCTGGTTCAGCGGGGACTTCATTATGCCATCATCGATGAGGTTGACTCGGTTTTGATCGATGAGGCCAGAACACCGTTGATCATTTCCGGCCAGAGCGGAAAGTCCACAGAACTTTACCGGGCCTGCGATATCCTTGCCCGTCAGATGGAACGGGGCGAGGCCAGCGGTGAGATGACCAAGATGACGGCCATCATGGGCGAAGAGATTATCGAAACCGGTGATTATATTGTCAATGAAAAAGAGAAGAATGTATCTCTGACAGAAGATGGTGTGAAGAAGGTCGAACAGTTCTTCCATATCGATAACCTGGCCGATGCGGAGCATTTGGAAATTCAGCATAACATTATTCTGGCTCTCCGTGCCCATAATCTGATGCACAGAGATCATGATTATGTGGTCAAAGATGATCAGGTGCTGATCGTTGATGAATTTACCGGACGTATTATGCCGGGACGCCGTTATTCAGATGGTCTCCATCAGGCGATTGAAGCGAAGGAAGGCGTGAAGGTAAAACGCGAAAGTAAGACGCTGGCAACGATTACTTTCCAGAATTTCTTTAATAAATATGAGAAAAAAGCCGGTATGACCGGTACAGCACTGACCGAAGAACAGGAATTCCGTGATATTTATGGAATGGATGTTATCGAGATTCCGACGAATGAACCGGTACGGCGTATCGATCATGAAGATTTGGTTTATAAGACAAAACGGGAAAAGGTCAATGCGGTAACAGATACGATTGTTGAAGCTCATGAAAAAGGACAGCCTGTATTGGTTGGTACCATTACTATTGAATCTTCGGAAATTTTCAGCGATGCTTTGAAAAAAAGAGGTATTCCGCATAAAGTATTGAATGCCAAATTCCATGAGTTGGAGGCAGAGATCGTTGCTCAGGCCGGACAGCGGGGCGCAGTAACGATTGCGACCAATATGGCCGGTCGTGGTACAGATATCAAATTGGGTGAAGGCGTGGCTGAACTGGGCGGCCTGATGATCATCGGTACGGAGCGTCATGAATCCCGTCGAATTGACAATCAGCTTCGTGGCCGTTCCGGACGTCAGGGAGACCCGGGTGAATCCAGATTTTACATTTCGCTGGAAGATGACCTGATGCGCCTGTTTGGTTCCGAACGGTTGATGGGTGTATTTAATTCCCTTGGATTTCCGGAGGGCGAGGCCATTCAGCATAAGATGCTTTCCAGTGCGGTAGAGAAGGCCCAGATGAAGATTGAGTCCAATAACTATGGCATCCGTAAAAATGTTTTGGAATACGATCAGGTCATGAACGAACAGCGTGAGATTATTTATGCTGAGCGTCTGCGTGTCCTCGACGGAGACAATATGCGCGACGTTATTTTCAAGATGATACGCGATGTTGTAAAGAACCATGTGCATATGCACATCCCGGCAGAGAGCCAGGTGGAAGAAAAGGATCTGGAAAAACTGGAGCAGAAAATCGCTGTGTCGGATCTGGATATGACAAGTCTGGCCCAGGGTCTTGTCCGGGTAATTCCTTATACAAATGTATCCTGGAAGCAGGAAGCGCATGAAGGAGAAAATGCGGAGCAGTTCATCAAAGAACTTCAGGATAAAGCCATTGAAATTTATGAGGCAAAGGAAAAGGAATTCCCTGAGGAAGAGCATATTCGTGAGCTTGAACGTGTAGTGCTTCTGAAGATGATTGACCGTCGCTGGATGGATCATATCGATAATATGGAACAGCTCCGACAGAGTATCGGGCTCCAGGCTTATGGCCAGCGAGATCCGCTGGTAGAATACCGATTTGCCGGCTACGATACGTTTGATGAGATGACCGACGGCATTTCTGAGGATACGGTTCAGGCACTTATGCACATCCGAATCCAGCAGACTGTAGAACGGGAAGAAGTGGCAAAGGTTACCGGAACAAACAAGGATGAATCTGCTGCGAAACAGCCGGTACGACGGAAAGAGGGAAAAGTTTATCCGAATGATCCGTGTCCGTGCGGCAGCGGTAAAAAATATAAACAGTGTTGCGGGCGTAAAAAATAGCCTGAAGCAGACGTCTGCGGGCAGCTGCCCGGAGTCAATAATCGAAATATAAGAAAGAAGGTGAAGCAATGGTTGAATTAGACCAGTTCAAAGTAACATTAACCAGTTACGAAACACCATTAGCGGAAGTGAGGGATTCACTTTGACCTGGCTTACAAAAAGTCCAGAATCGGTGAATTAGAAAATATTATGGAGGAACCCGGATTTTGGGATAATCCGGACAATTCCCAGAAAGCCATGAAAGAATTGAAGCATCTGAAAGATACGGTAGAGAAGTATGAGGCTTTAGAGACTGCCTATGAGGATGTGGAAACATTAATTGAAATGGGTTATGAGGAAAATGACGAAAGTCTGATTCCTGAAATTGAGGAAGCGCTGACTCTCTTTATTGAAGAGCTGGAAGAACTGCGCATATCTACATTGCTCAGTGATGAGTACGATGACAATAATGCGATTCTGACGCTCCATGCGGGAGCCGGCGGTACGGAAGCCTGCGATTGGGCTGGCATGCTGTACCGTATGTACAGCCGTTGGGCAGAAAAGCATGGATTTACCACAGAGGTACTGGATTTTCTGGATGGAGATGAGGCTGGTATCAAGGCGATAACTATGCAGATTAATGGGGATAACGCCTATGGTTACCTGAAAGCTGAAAAGGGCATTCACCGCCTGGTGCGCATTTCACCGTTTAATGCAGCAGGAAAGCGCCAGACTTCCTTTGCGTCCTGTGATGTTATTCCGGATATTGAGGAAGATGTGGATGTGGAAATCAATGATAAAGATTTGCGAATTGACACCTACCGTTCCAGTGGTGCGGGTGGTCAGCATATCAATAAAACCTCATCGGCGATTCGTATCACTCATCTGCCGACAGGGATTGTAGTTCAGTGTCAGAATGAACGTTCTCAGCATATGAATAAAGATAAAGCAATGCAGATGCTGAAAGCCAAACTGTATCTTTTAAAACAGCAGGAGAATGAAGAAAAGGCCTCCGATATCCGTGGTGAAGTAAAAGAAATCGGATGGGGCAATCAGATTCGTTCTTATGTAATGCAGCCGTATAAGCTGGTAAAAGACCACCGGACAAATACGGAGATCAGCAATGTGGACAGTGTCATGGACGGCAATATCGACCCATTTATTAACGCTTATCTGAAATGGCGGAGCATTGATAAAAATAAGGCGGAATAATGCCGGAGGCATATATATGAAGGAACGTAATGATTATTATGTTGTAAAGAAGAAGGCTGTGCCGGAAGTGCTTTTGAAAGTGGTGGAAGCCAAACATCTTCTGGATTCGGAAAAGGTACTGACCGTTCAGGAGGCTACAGAGAGGGCAGGCATCAGCCGGAGTTCATTTTACAAGTATAAGGATGATATTTTTCCATTTCATGACCATTCCAGAGGCCGCACATTTACGGTGATGATTCAGCTGGACGACGAGCCGGGCCTGTTGTCAGGACTTTTAAATTGTGTGGCCCAGTATCAGGCCAATATTCTGACCATTCATCAGGCGATTCCGGTGAATGGCGTGGCTTCAGTGACATTGAGCATTGAAATTTTGAATACGACCGGGGATGTGTCCGAACTCATTGATGCATTGGAAAAAACGCAGGGGGTTCATTATCTTAAAATATTATCCAGAGAGTAGAGAGGAAGGAAACTGTTATGAAGTATATCGTAATGTTAGGCGACGGTATGGCCGACGAACCGCTGGAAGAACTTGGCGGAAAGACACCGTTGGAATATGCAAAAACTGAAACTATGGATGCGTTGGCAAAAAAGTCGGAAATTGGTATGGCACACACCGTTCCTGAAGGCATGAGCCCGGGAAGTGATACGGCGAATCTGGCCGTACTTGGCTATAATCCAAGACTTTATTATACCGGACGTTCTCCATTGGAAGCGCTGAGTATTGGCGTGGACATGAAGGAGACGGATATTGCCCTGCGTTGCAATCTGGTAACACTTTCCGAGGAGGAAGGCATTCCTTACGAAGAGCGAACCATTATCGATCACAGCTCGGATGAAATTTCCACAGAAGATGCGGCTGTGCTGCTGGACGCTGTTCGGGAAGCTCTGGAGACAGAGACTTATAGATTTTACCGGGGAACAAGTTACAGACATCTGTTGATCTGGGACAAAGGCCGCGTTGTAGAGCTGGCGCCGCCTCACGACCATTTGGGAAAGGTGATTAAAGATTTTCTCCCAGAGGATGAGGTTCTCCTTGAAATGATGAAAAAAAGTTATGATATACTGGAAAATCATCCGTTAAATGTGGAACGACGGAAAAAAGGTTTAAATCCGGCCAATTCCTGCTGGTTCTGGGGCGCCGGCACGCGCCCGGCCCTGACGTCTTTTGAAGAAAAGACTCATTTAAAAGGCGCTATGATTTCTGCGGTAGATTTGCTCAAAGGAATCGCCGTAGGCGCAGGGATGAAAAATATCGAAGTTGAAGGCGCAAATGGCGGGCTTCATACGAATTACGAGGGAAAGGCCCAGGCAGCGGCGGATACGCTTTTGAATGACGGCAGTGATTTTGTATACATACATCTGGAAGCTCCGGATGAGATGGGACATCAGGGAAGCATTGAACGTAAGATTCAGGCTATTGAAAACATGGACGCCCGGCTGATTAAGCCATTGGTGGAGGCAATGGACGCTTCCGGCGAGGACTACCGGCTTTTAATTATGCCGGATCATCCAACGCCAATCTGTATTCGTACTCACTCGTCGAATCCGGTACCGTTCATGCTTTATGACAGCCGGAAAGATTTGAAAAAATCCTGGAATTATAATGAAAAAGAGGCCGCTGAAAGTGGCAATATTGTGATTGAAGAAGGTTATGAACTGATTGACCGTCTGCTGAACGAGTAAATTGGCAGATACGTAAACAGGCTGCGCAGAAATGGGCGGCCTGTTTCTGTGATAGGAGAATCTATGGACATTATAAAGACGATAAGTCAGGAACTGAATATTAAAACATGGCAGACCGAGGCTGCGATAAAATTGATTGATGAAGGAAATACGATTCCCTTTATTGCCCGATACCGGAAAGAAGTGACTGGCTCTCTGAATGACGAGGTGCTGCGCCAGTTCCATGAGCGATTATTATATTTACGGAATCTGGAAGATAAAAAGGCTCAGGTAATAAGTTCGATTGAGGAACAGGGAAAATTAACGCCGGAATTAAAAAAAGCAATTGAAGCTGCTGAGACAATGGTAGCCGTGGACGACTTATATCGACCGTATCGGCCGAAACGCCGGACACGTGCAACGATTGCCAAAGAAAAAGGACTGGAACCTCTGGCAAATATTTTGCTGCTTCAAATGACGAAAAAGCCTCTTATAGAAGAAGCAGCTGCCTATATATCGGATGAAAAAGGGGTGGTTTCGGCGGAGGAAGCGCTGGAAGGTGCTAAAGATATTTTAGCGGAAATGATTTCGGATTCAGCCGATTATCGGACCTACATCCGCAGGGTAACGGAGAATGAAGGGAAAATTGTCTCTAAAGCCAGGGATGAAAAAGAAAAATCTGTTTATGAAAATTATTATGATTATGAAGAAGCGGTCAATAAAATTCCGGGACATCGAATTCTGGCGATAAACCGGGGAGAAAAAGAAAAATTTTTGACGGTGAAGATCGAAGCGCCGGAGGAAAAAATATTGAGATATCTGGAAAAAAAGGTGATTCGAAAAGATAATTCACAAACAGAAGGAATTTTAAAGGATGTCGTTGCAGACAGCTATCGTCGTCTGATTGCGCCGGCTATTGAGCGGGAGGTACGCAATGAACTGACGGAAAAAGCAGAAGACGGCGGCATTAAAGTCTTTGGAAAAAACCTGGAGCAGCTTCTGATGCAGCCGCCGATTGCAGGCCGTGTCGTACTTGGATGGGACCCGGCGTTTCGTACAGGCTGTAAGTTGGCTGTGGTCGATCCGACAGGGAAGGTCCTGGATACGGTTGTCATTTATCCGACCGAACCTCAGAAAAAGATTGCCGAGGCAAAAGCGGTATTGAAACGACTGATCAAAAAGTATCACATTACACTCATCTCCCTGGGAAATGGTACGGCTTCCCGGGAATCAGAGATGGTCATTGTAGATTTGCTGAAAGAACTGGACAGTCGTGTGGAATATGTCATTGTCAATGAAGCCGGTGCCTCCGTTTATTCGGCAAGTAAATTGGCCACAGAGGAATTTCCGGAATTTGATGTGGGACAGAGAAGCGCCGCATCCATTGCCAGACGACTCCAGGACCCGTTGGCCGAGCTGGTGAAAATTGACCCGAAAGCAATCGGCGTCGGCCAGTACCAGCACGATATGAATCAGAAAAAGCTGAGTGATGTTTTGGGCGGAACGGTAGAAGATTGTGTCAATCGGGTAGGCGTGGATTTGAATACGGCTTCGGCTTCTCTTCTGGAGTATATTTCCGGTATTAATAAAACGATTGCTAAGAATATTGTGGCATACCGGGAGGAGAATGGTCGGTTTAAAAACCGGCGGCAGCTTTTAAAAGTGCCGAAGTTGGGACCGAAGGCTTATGAACAGTGTGCCGGTTTTATGCGGATATTGGACGGGGATAACCCGCTGGACAGGACGAGCGTTCATCCGGAGTCCTATGGGGCTGCTGTTGAATTGCTGGAACGCCTTGGTTATACAACGGAAGATCTGTTAAACGGAAAATTGTCCGGACTGGGTCGTCAGATGAAGGATTATAAAAAACTGAGTGAAGATATCGGTATTGGCGAGATTACGCTGAGAGATATTGTCAAAGAGCTGGAAAAACCGGGCCGGGATCCACGGGATGAGATGCCGAAGCCGATTTTGCGTACGGATGTCCTGGAAATGAAAGATTTGAAAGAGGGCATGATTTTGAAAGGAACCGTGCGGAATGTCATTGATTTTGGGGCATTTGTAGATATTGGTGTGCATCAGGACGGTTTAGTGCACATTTCTCAGTTGACAGACAAAAAATTTGTCAAGCATCCAATGGAAGTCGTCAGTGTGGGAGACATTGTTGATGTAAAGGTTATGAGTGTGGATGTGGCGAAAAAACGGATACAACTAACAATGAAGGGAATACAATGATGGAATCAAAAAAGACATTATTTTCAACGAGGGATTTGGTGATTATTGGTTTATTTTCAGCCTTGGCTTATGTGCTGATGCTTCTGGAGTCTCCGGGGTATCTTGGATTCTTAAGGATTGAGTTTAGCGATGTGCCTGCAATTCTCGGAGGCCTTGGAATCAGTCCGGCTGCCGGCGTTTTTATTGAACTGATAAAGAATATTATTAAGGCTATGTCCACAAAAACAGTAGGCGCCGGTGAATTGGCGAATTTTGTTGTCGGAAGTGCTTATGTGCTGCCTTTGAGTATCATTTATAAGAAATGGAAGGGAAAACACAGATTGCTTGTGGGCTATGTTGTGGGCACAGTAGCGATGTGCATCGCGGGCATGATTGTCAATTACTTTATTACATTGCCGCTGTATTCCAGTATGTTCGGCGGTGTGGATGCGCTTGTAGGATATGTTGGAAGCATGACGCCGGGATTCCTTCCGGAAATCAATAGCCTGTGGAAGATTATTATCATTGGAATTACGCCGTTCAATGTGGTCAAAGGAATTATGATGGCGGTTGTTTCTTATTATGTATTTAAACTGGTGAAAAAACCGCTTCAATTTTAAATTTGGGTATGATATTATGAGATAAATAATTATAATTCAAAAAGGTAGGTTCAAATGATTGTAGAAACATTTTCTGCGGATGAAACATATGAATATGGACGGAAAATGGGCAGTGAGGCCCAACCGGGAGATGTATACTGTCTGACAGGTGACCTGGGCGTAGGAAAAACCGTATTTACTCAGGGATTTGCTGCCGGACTTGGAGTAGAAGAGGCAGTAAGTAGTCCAACATTCACCATTGTACAGGAATATGAGGGTGAAAAGATGCCCTTTTATCATTTTGATGTTTATCGTATCGGTGATGTAGAAGAGATGGATGAAATCGGCTTTGATGATTATATTTACGGGGAAGGGGTCTGCCTGATCGAGTGGGCGAACCTGATTCGGGAAATACTTCCGGAAGATTTTGTCGGCATCCTGATTGAAAAAGATATGGATAAAGGGTTTGATTATCGGAAGATTACGCTGGAAAGAGGAGGCGTTTTATAATGCTTTTGCTGGCAATTGAAAGTTCGGGGCTGGTGGCTTCTGTCGCGTTGATGACAGAGGACAAGCTTATCGGTGAATATACGACAAATTTTAAAAAAACTCATTCCCAGACGTTGCTGCCTATGCTGGATGAAGTTGTGCGGATGACAGGTATTTCATTGGATTCTGTGGATGCGATTGTTATTTCCGGCGGGCCGGGTTCCTTTACCGGACTTCGTATTGGCGCGGCCACAGCGAAGGGGTTGGGACTGGCGCTCGACAAGCCGCTTGTAAATGTTCCTACAGTGGATGCCATGGCTTATAATCTTTATGGAACAGATCAGATTATCTGTCCGATCATGGATGCACGCCGGCAGCAGGTGTATACGGGACTTTATACTTTTGAGGGAGATGATTTCCGCGTACTATGCCAGGAAAAAGCAGTTGGTATTGAAGAAATTGTTCAGGAGATAAATGCCATGGGAAAACCAGTGGTATTTTTAGGTGATGGCGTACCGGTCCACAAGACCTATATAGAGGAACATATTCAGGTCCCATGCAGCTTTGCGCCGCCCCATTTAAATGCGCAGCGGGCAGGTGCCCTGGCGGCTCTTGGGAAATTATATTTTGAGGCAGGC
>CABRLU010000002.1 GCA_902471845.1 uncultured Lachnospiraceae bacterium
GGATGGTGCTATCCTCGTTGTTGCTGCTACTGATGGTGTTATGGCTCAGACAAAAGAGCACATCTTACTTTCCCGTCAGGTAGGTGTTCCTTACATCGTAGTATTCATGAACAAATGTGATATGGTAGACGATGAAGAATTACTTGAATTAGTAGAAATGGAAATCACAGAACAGCTTGAAGAATATGAATTCGAAGGCTGCCCAATCATCAAAGGTTCCGCTTTAAAAGCTCTTGAAGATCCAAACAGCGAATGGGGCGACAAGATCATGGAACTTATGGATACAGTTGATAGCTATATCCCAGATCCACAGCGTGCTACAGACCAGCCATTCCTTATGCCTGTTGAAGACGTATTCTCCATCACAGGCCGTGGTACAGTTGCTACAGGTAGAGTAGAACGTGGTACACTTCATCTTTCCGAAGAAGTTGAAATCGTTGGTGTTAAAGAAGATACACGTAAAGTTGTTGTTACAGGTATCGAAATGTTCCGTAAACTTCTTGACGAAGCTCAGGCTGGTGATAACATTGGTTGCTTACTTCGTGGTGTTCAGAGAACTGAAATCGAAAGAGGACAGGTTCTTGCAAAACCAGGCAGTGTTCATCCACACAAAAAATTCACAGCTCAGGTTTACGTATTAACAAAAGATGAAGGTGGACGTCATACTCCATTCTTCAACAACTACAGACCACAGTTCTACTTCAGAACAACAGATATCACAGGTGTTATCAACCTTCCAGAAGGTACAGAAATGTGCATGCCTGGTGATAACGTAGAAATGACAATCGAACTGATCCATCCAATCGCTATGGAACAGGGTCTTACATTCGCTATCCGTGAAGGTGGACGTACTGTAGGATCAGGCCGTGTTGCTACAATCATCGAGTAATTATAATCTGTTATCAGAATATTAACTCAGATATTAACCCCAGAGGCTTAGGCTTCTGGGGTTTTTGTACTATATGGAAATGAAATTTAAATGCGAAGTAATAGAGAATTAAAAGAAAGCAGCCGAAGAGAGTTTACTCCTATCGGCTGTTTGTGATAACAGATTGATAACAAAATTTGAAAATTGCATTGACTTAAGTATATCTTAGATATAAAATTGAGAAAAATAGTTAGCAATAGGTTCTGGTTCGAATCCAGATATCGCCACCATATTAGGAGTACTTTTGGATTCCGTAATTTCTGGTATAGTATATGACATTATTAAATGGCTTTGCATGGAAGGGATTGGTTCGATGAAAAAAGAAATCTTATTATTTGGTCTGGGTATTTGCGGCGATATGGTGTAACGGTAGCATGGAATGATAAGCAATTTCCCCCAGACCACCCCAAAAATCAAGGGACTGTCGGTTAATACCGATTTTTGCCCCCTGACACTTAAGAAGGAGATGCTCTGTAGAATTCGGGCTTTTTCAAAGCCTTGAATCTCCACAGGGCTGTCTCCTTTTCTCAACTGTATTTATTTTTAGGGCGCAAAAACCCCTTGTTTTGATATTTTGAAGCGCGCCCTTCTTTAAGCTGTTTTCTGTCTTTTTTTCCTCATATCTCTCGATTTCATCATGAAGGAATTGGCGATATTTATTGACATTCCGGCCGACCACATATAGCATGAACTCTTTGTACACTTTCTCTGCTGAGCGGTAGTTGAAACGCCGGAAGTTTTCGTTTTCCTTGATATCCCCGAAGTGTCCTTCTGTCTGGATTGAATGGGTCTGACATTTCAGGATACCTTTTTTACTCTAGATATTCGCATTGGATTCTTCTTTCACTTCTTCCCACCGTTCATTTATCGACAAATCCTTTTTCTTTGAGCAAGGAATTGAATAGTGGTCGTTAGTTTGATACAATAAAATGGAGTATACGGTATTGAAGGTGGAAGGATTATGCTGACAAAAGAACCACGTTTTCATGGCGAGGTTACGGAGAAAAGCCATAAAAACATGAGTAAGATACGTGGAAACGATACAAGCATAGAGATTGTCTTGAGAAAGGCATTATGGCATAGAGGATTTCGTTATCGAAAAAATTATAAGGGACTGCCGGGAAGACCGGATATTGTTTTGACGAAGTATCGTATTGCCATTTTCTGTGATAGTGAGTTTTTTCATGGCAAGGACTGGGAGATACTGAAGCCTAAATTAGAAAAAGGGAAAAATCCGGATTATTGGGTTAAGAAAATAGAACGTAATATACAGAGAGATGAAGAGAAAGACCAGCAATTAAATTTTATGGGTTGGACCGTGATACATTTCTGGGGAAAAGATATTTTAAAAGATACAGAACAATGTGTCCGAGTAATTGAAGAGACAATATTTGATCAGAAACTGGAAGAAGTAGACGATGAAGAGGAAATGTAATGATGAATTATTTGGAAGAATACGATGAAACAGACCCCATTTCAATTGAAACTTATGCAAAAAAACTGATTGGAAAAACATTTGCAGATGTTTGTAGACAAGATGATATCACAAAAGCGATGGTTGTCAGAGAAACATCAAATTATGAAGTGAGACATGAGAACAAAAAGAGAAAAGGTGGTTTGGGTGAGCTGATAGAAGAAAGATTTTTCCATTATCAGACTAATAATGATGTAAGACCAGATTTTGACAAAGCAGGTGTGGAACTTAAAGTGACACCGTATAAACAAAATAAAAATGGAACATTGGTAGCCAAAGAGAGATTGATATTGACGATGATTGATTATTTTTCAGTTGTTAACGAAACGTTTGAAGATAGTCATATGTGGCAAAAAGCCCGTTTGATCTTATTGGTTTATTATTTATATCAGCAAGAGATAAAGAACCGATTGGATTACCGTATTGGATATGTGAAGTTGTTTGCACCGCCGGAACAAGACATAAAAATCATAGAACATGATTTTGAGGTTATTGTTGAAAAAATCAGAAATGGGAAGGCACATGAATTATCCGAGGGAGATACTCTCTATCTGGGAGCTGCACCGAAGGCAGCAACATCTAAAGACAGAAGAAAGCAGCCATTTAGTGATGAATTGGCAAAACCACGTGCATTTGCATTTAAAAATTCATATATGACATATGTTCTCAACAACTATATCATTCCAGGAAAGAATACATATGAACCGATTATTAAGGGGGATGCAGAAGAATCCTTTGAAGATTATGTTGTGCGAAAAATAGATGAATATTGTGATTGGACAGTCACAGATTTATGTAACACATTTCATATGGAGTATCAAAAGAAACCGAAAAGCCTGGAAGCGATGTTAGCGTATCGTATGTTGGGGATTAAAGGAAATCATGCTGAGGAATTTGAAAAAGCAAATGTGGTAATTAAGACGTTACGTATCGAGAAAAACAATAAGATAAGAGAAAATATGTCATTTCCAACTTTCAAATTTAAAGAATTAGTAGAGGAAGACTGGGATGATTCTACATTTGGAAATTATTTGCGAGAGACAAGATTTTTGTTTGTGGTTTATAAATTTGATCAGCAGGGTGAATTGAGGTTAAAAGGATGTCAGTTCTGGAATATTCCATATGATGACTTAGAAGGCGATGTAAAGAATGTCTGGGAAAAAACGCAGCGAGTAATTCGGGAAGGACTTCATATAGAAGTAAAAAATGGAAAGAATTATAATAATTTTCCTAAAGCATCAGAAAATCCAGTGTGTCATGTAAGACCGCATGCAAAAAATGCAAAAGATACCTATGAGCTTCCAGATGGAAGACAGTATCCGAAGCAGTGTTTCTGGCTGAATAATAGTTATATTGTGTCGCAGTTAGATAAGAATTTTATTGAGGATTGATAATGAATAATAAAGAATATAAAACTCCAGAAGAAGTGAAAAAAAGAGCGGAAGAAGCAATCGGACATCCTTTTAAAGAAGTTTTTGAACTGGCTCAAGAATTTCGTCAAAAAAATGGATTAAAAGAGAGGCATGGAAAAGGAGATATAGGGCAGGCATATGAGGAAGGATGGTTCAATTATGCATGTAATGAAGAGGCGGAACCAGACTTTAAAGAAGCAGATATCGAATTGAAAGTAACGCCTTTTTTGATTAATGGCAGAGGTTATAGAGCAAAAGAAAGACTATCACTTGGAAAAATCAATTACAAAGATGAAAACTGGAATGAATATGAAGAAAGCAGATTTTGGACAAAAAATCATCATTTGCTCATTATGTATTACCAATATATAAGAGGTATAAAACGTGAGGATTTTAGCGTTCAAAAGATAGATGAGATTATACTAGATGAATTACCGGAAAGAGATAAGTTGATCATCCAGCATGACTGGGAAAAGATTGCCAAATATGTTAAAGAAGGAAAAGCACATGAATTAACGGAACGAGATTTTATGTATTTAAGTCCTGCAAGAAAAGGTGGCGGCGGAGATGAAAAGGTAAAATATGATGACAGATACCCGAAGGCAAAACCTAGAGCATATTCTTTTAAAAAGTCATATATGACAAAATTATTTAATGAAAGAATGCTCAGCTCAGAAGAAGCATCTTATATTTTGCCAGATACAACATTACCGAAAGAAAAAGAATTTGATGATATTTTACTTGACACTTTGAAAAAATATCTTGGAAGAACAGTTGAATCATTAAAAAAAGAGTTCCCAAATTATCGTAATGGATATAGTGATAAGAATGACATTATCAAGCAAATATATAATAGCGAGCGTGATTTGGAAGAAACGGACGAATTTCAAAAAGCAAACTATAAATTAAGAACAATCACAGTTGATAGAAACGGAACACCAACGCAGGATATGTCTTTTTCGGCATTTGATTTTGAAGCATTATTGAAAGAAAAAAGTTGGACAGAATCTATTGCTTATGATGAAATGATTGATTCTAAATTCTTGTTAGTTATATTTTCTAAGAATGCCGAAGGGAAGGAAATCTTAAATAATGCAATAATATGGTATATTCCTGAGAAGGATGAAAATAAGGTAAAAGAAGTTTGGAAAGAAACAAGACGAGTCATAAAAAATGGAATAAGGCTAAAACAGAAAATATCACATAATAAAGAAGGTAAATTAATATTTGCTTATGAAAATAATTTTCCGAAGAGTAATTTTAATAAGGTTGCGCATGTAAGAAATAAAGCTGGAGTAAGTGAATATTTTTGTGAAAACGGAAATTCAGTGAGGTTAAAAAATCCAGCAGAAGTTATTACTCTTAAAAATATTCCAGAGGAATTGAAAGATGTTCCAATTCCTACAGGGGAATATATAACGAAACAATGCTTTTGGTTTAATAAGAAATATATGAAACAACAGATTAAAGATTTCATAAAATCATACTAAAAAATAGAAAGGGATCTTTACAAAAATATAAAAATGGGTTATTATATTCAAGAACGATTGTTCGACAATAAATAAGAAGAGGTAAAAAAAGTGAAGAAAACAGTTTGCGAATTGTTTGCCGGAGTGGGTGGCTTTAGATGTGGACTTAATAATATAAAAACAACAGAAGATTATGACAAAGCGGAAAAATGGGACACAGTTTGGTTTAGTCAATGGGAGCCAGCAGAAAAAAGTACACAGTACGCACATGACTGTTATATATATCGTTTTGGAACACGATTAGATAATAATGGTGAGGATACAACGAATTATAATATTGAAGATGTAGATAAAACAACGATTCCTGATTTTAACTTACTGGTCGGGGGCTTTCCATGTCAGGACTACTCAGTGGCTTCTTCATTAGCTACGTCTAAGGGTCTAGAAGGGAAAAAAGGAATTTTATGGTGGTCAATACGTGAAACATTAGAAGTAAAGAAACCACCATTTGTATTATTGGAAAATGTTGATAGATTGTTAAAATCTCCGGCTAAACAAAGAGGTAGAGATTTCGGTGTGATTCTTGCATGTTTTCGAGATGAGGGTTATATAGTAGAGTGGCGAGTAATAAATGCTGCGGAATATGGATATCAGCAGAGACGTCGCCGAACATTTATTTTTGCTTATAAGAATAATACGAAATATGCAGAGAGAATGCTGGAAACAATTGGGTATACTGATACATTGGAAGAAGATAAAAAAATAGAATATATGGAAAAGGCAGTTCTTAAAGAGGGATTTTTTGCAGAAACATTTCCTGTAAGTAAAGCAGAGCCTGCAAAGATAAATGTTAAAAAATTGCCTGAAGAAGTGGGAGAAGTATCTGATACATTCAAATGTGCATTTGAAAATTCTGGAATAATGAAAGATGGAATAATATATACGATGAAGACTGTACCGAATTATCATGGAAAGCAGATAACGCTTGGAGATGTTATGGAAACAGGAGAAGTGGAGGAGCAGTACTTTATTTCAGAAGAAAAATTATATTACACAGATCCGTCAGTTACACATAGTGATGAGACTGAGCAGCGTCTTCCAAAAGAAGATAGACAGACCTGGCAGTATCTGAAAGGTGCCAAAAAATTGTTGCGTACAACTGCAACAGGGCATGAGTATGTTTTTTCTGAAGGTGCGATTTCCATGATTGATCAGGAAGATAAACCGGCACGTACAATGCTGACATCAGAAGGTGGATTCAGTAGAACAACTCATATTGTGAAAGATAAGATGACAGGAAGAGTAAGATTACTTACTGCGACAGAAGCAGAACGAATTCAGGGTTTTCCTACAGATCATACAAAGTATTGTCTGGTTAAAGGAGAAACAGTGGAAATGCCATTGAGAAAACGTCGGTTTATGATGGGAAATGCATTAGTAGTCAATCTGGTGGCAGATATGGAGAAGACATTAGATCAGATATTTGAGAATGAATAATATTGTTAATGATGGGAGAAGGTCAGATTATGGCATTTGAAGCAAAAGATGAAACTGTTGGAGAATTATTAAATAAGGTTGTTTTTTCAGTTCCACGAAATCAGAGAAGATATGTATGGGAGAAAGAAAATTGGGAAGAACTGTTAGAAGATATACTTTTTTCATGCAAAGCTGGTAAAAAAGCGCATTTTTTAGGAAGTATTGTTTTAAAAGATGAAGGCAAAAAAGAAGGTATTGCTAGATATACTATTATTGATGGACAACAAAGGGTGACAACCATTACTTTGATTTTGATAGCAATAATGAAATTATTTGCCGAGAAAAATATGCAGGACGAATTTTTGGGAACAATTGATTATGTGATGACCACGAACAACAGAAATCAGAAAATGCCAATACTAACTTCAGATTATCATTTGTCTTTGGAAAAGATTACAAATAAGATTGTAGAGCTTAATAATAGTGAAGCGATAACGATAGATGCATTTGTGAATTCTTGTATATTATCACCAGTTAAAGATAAAAAAATTGGGGATGCAATTAAATTTTTCTATAAATCAATTTCTAACGAATTAGAAAAAGAAAAGGACAATGCAAATGAAAAACTTTTAGAAATACGAGATGCAATTATTGAAATGGTTTTAGTCAGTATTATTTCATCAACAGAAGAGGACTCATATACTATTTTTGAGATATTGAATGCGAGAGGACAAGAACTGGAACAGTATGAGCTGTTAAAAAATTATATAATGAGATATATTGAACCAGTAGAAAATCGAGATTCGGCAAAAGAAAAATGGGAAGAAATGGAACGAGAGTTAGGGCCATACATAAAAAAATTTATTAATCAGTATGCGTGGCATAAATATGGCGTTGTTGAAGGAATGTCGACATATCGTATAATACAGAAAAAAACTAAGGGTACAAATGTAAATGAGTTGTTAGATGACATATTGATAAAGGCCAAGTATTATTGTAAATTTATAAAACCAACAACAGGGGACGATGGAAATTGTTTGGATTATGAATTCAGAATATATTCTTTCTTTAAAAGCAAACGTCAAGAACAATTTAGACCATTAATGTTGAGTTTATTACATCAAAGAGAATTAGGAAGATTAAGTGAATCTCTGTATGAACAAACTTTGAAATATTTATACAATTTCTTTGTTTGTTATACAATTATTGGAAAGGAAAAATCTAATAATTTGCGTGACACAATAATACAGTATGCATGTACACTTGAAAGTGACTATTCAGATGAGAAGTTATTAGAGTTTGGGGAAGCATTAAAGAAAAAAATACCAAGTTATGAATGGTTTGAAGTGTCATTTAGTAATTTGGGCTGGTCTAATCATACCGAAATTTTTAGAAATTCAAAGAATAAAGAAAGAGTAAAGTTAACATTAGAAATAATAGAGAAATTTACTTCACAAAGATTTGATATTGATGAATTTACAATAGAACATATTTTGCCGGATTCTCAAGGAGAAGCTAATGCGCACATAGGCAATATGATACCATTAGAAAGTAGATTAAATGGATTATGCAAAGATAAAAAATTGGAAGAAAAATATGATTTGTATGAAAAATCAAATTTTAGTACAGCAAGAGGAATAAAAAATCGCTATGATGGGAAAGAATTTGATCCTTCGCAAAGAACAAAATATCTAGCAAAATTGGTTTATAATAATATATTAGAATTAGAACAGATTGATGAGAAGAGCAAGAAGAAAAATGTGTGATAACACCATGATAACAAAATTCACCAGGAACTACATAGAATCAATGCAAACCCCTAGTATTTTCTGTAGAAAATGCCCCAAATAGCACCAAATGTACTGTCCAGCACATCAGACCGATATCGTGAAGGTGGACGTACTGTAGGATCAGGCCGTGACCGCGAAAAGACGATGGTTTTGATTATATTGAAGCATATCCCCAGAAAGATACGGCAGATGAAAGAATGTTTTTATGGGGGTTGTGGATGTATATAAAGATTTTAGATTTTATATTTATGCCGAAACAAAAGATAAATTTGTAATGAGAAAACAGTTAAAGAAAAAAAGTATTTATAATAACTACGAAAAATAAATCAATTTATAGAAGTGAAAAGTCAAGACAAGCTGTATTAGCTTTGTACGATAAGCGGTTTGCGGACATTCATATTATCTATAAAGACGTATATGTGGATAGCATTTTTAGGAAAACATATCTGATTGAATGTGGCAATTTAAATTGAAAACCGTTATTTATTTTTCAAGGTTGGGGTAAATCAATTGTTCAGATACTTTCAAAAGAGCCACAAAAGGCATTTCCCGGTGCAAAAAGGTTATTCTGCGGCGAATTTATGGAGAAATGTAAAGATTATTTACAACGTGAGTTTTATATCCAAATGACAAAGAGATATGGTTGTTGTGGTATTGATGAATTCTCTAAAATATAAAGATTGTGCTTTTGAGGTAGAAAAGGAATGGCGGATTTATTTTAAACACCAAATATATAAGAAGCCGGAGTGGATATATGGCGATAGTAGCAATGATTCAATTTTGTGGGATAAGACATCTGAGATGATAATAGACGTAAAGAAAGTTATTTCGTTTACATGTTCCGGTGCCAAGAAATCTAGCTAATAAAAAGATGAGTCGGATAAGGGAACAGATTAAAATATCTGTTTTATCCGGCTCTTTTTGCGTCTGAAAACATCTTGACATTAGTACGAAAGCGTACTATACTACATAAGTATGATTTCATACATAAAATGGAGTAAAGAGGTACCTTTTTTTCTTAAGAAACATTAAGGAGTTATGATGATGAATATTATTACAATCAGTCGTGAATTTGGCAGCGGAGGCAGAGAATTGGGGAAACGGCAGCACATATCATCTTACAATCAATACGACGGAGTGGAATATCAAAGAATTAGCTCCGGCAGCTGCTGAGTTTGTTATTCGTTGGTTCAGGAGGTAATTATGACTATTCAGCTCTCTGATCATTTTAATTATAAACGGCTATTGCGTTTTACTTTTCCATCTATGATTATGATGGTGTTCACTTCGCTGTACAGCGTGGTTGATGGATTTTTCGTTTCTAATTTTGTAGGAAAGACGCCGTTTGCTGCGGTTAATTTTATTATGCCGGTTCTTATGATTTTAGGCTCCATTGGTTTTATGTTTGGCTCCGGAGGCAGTGCATTGGTATCTAAAACGATGGGTGAAGGAGACAATGATAAGGCTCGCCAATTGTTTTCATTGTTTGTATATAGTACGATGGCCTGTGGCATTGTCATTGCCGTTCTCAGCTTTATCTTTATCCGGCCGCTGGCATCTTTGATGGGTGCGGAAGGAGAGATGCTGGAGAACTGTGTGACTTATGCCAGAATTTTGTTGATATCGCTGCCTTTTTTTATGCTCCAGTTTGAGTTTCAGAGCTTTTTTATTACGGCAGAAAGGCCCCAACTCGGACTTATGGTGACTGTGATATGTGGACTTACAAACATGGCGCTGGATGCCCTGTTTATGGCAGTATTTTCCTGGGGGCTTGTGGGAGCGGCTGCAGCAACGGCAATCAGTCAGATTCTCGGCGGCGCAATTCCGATCATTTATTTTTGTAAAGGAAAATCCAGCGTGCTTCGTCTGACAAAAACGAGGATTGATAGGAGAGCGCTGTTAAAAGCCTGTACGAATGGCTCTTCAGAGCTTATGAGCAATATTTCCACCTCAATTGTCAGTATGCTCTATAATTTTCAGTTAATGAAGTATGCTGGTGAGAATGGAATAGCCGCATATGGCGTATTGATGTATGTCAATATGATTTTCCTTGCTATTTTTATTGGATATTCCACAGGCGTTGCACCGATTGTCGGTTATCATTATGGTGCGGAAAATCATTCGGAGTTAAAGGGGCTGTTGAAAAAGAGTTATGTCATTATTGGTGCCTTTGCGGTAGTCATGTTTGGTCTGGCGGAGCTTCTGGCAAGGCCTTTAGCCGGAATATTTGTCGGCTATGATGCAGAACTTATGGAGATGACGGTAAGGGCCTTTATGATTTATTCATTTTCCTTCCTTTTCTCCGGAATTGCCATTTATGGTTCGTCATTCTTTACTGCATTGAATGACGGTCTGACATCTGCTTTGATTTCTTTTTTGAGGAGTTTACTGTTTCAGGTCGCTGCCGTTATGATTTTGCCGATGATTTTTGGAATTAATGGAATCTGGTTTTCCATTGTGGCAGCTGAACTGGTCGCTGCGGCGATGACAATTTTATTTATCAGAGCCAAGAAGGGAAAGTATCACTATTAAAAGAGAGAAATAATTCTCAAAAAAGCTTTAATTTCCAACATTTCTTGTGTATAATAAATCTATAAATTGCGTGAAAATACCCCCCATCAGGTATAAAATTGTCTGATGGAGGGAAATTTTTTCATGTAGTAAAAATTTCGGGGGATTGGAGATAAGAATGGGTAAACAAGAAGAGAAAAGAAGCAGTTTTTCGGGGAAAATCGGCTTTGTTCTGGCGGCTGCCGGTGCGTCGGTGGGCCTGGGAAATATATGGCGGTTTCCTTATCTTGCTGCGAAGTATGGCGGAGGAATCTTTCTGCTGGTGTATATCATTTTGGCGCTGACCTTTGGATATACGATGATTATGGCGGAGACGGCATTGGGACGTATGACGAAAAAAAGTCCGGTGGGGGCCTTTGGAGCTTTCGGACATACATGGACGTTTCGATTTGGCGGATGGATCAATGCGATTGTTCCGATGCTGATCGTTCCATATTATTCCACAATCGGTGGATGGGTTATTAAGTATATGTTTGAATATATACGGGGGAATGGAACGGAGCTGGCAGCCGACGGTTATTTTACAAATTTTATTTCCGGCGGTTTTTCTGTGGAAATATGGTTTTTAGTTTTTGCTCTCGTTACACTGGCGATTATTTATGCTGGCGTGGAAAATGGAATTGAACGCGTATCCAAATTTATGATGCCGGTATTGGTCGTGCTGGCTGTGATTATTGCCATCTATTCGATGACAAGAAAGGGAGCCCTTGAAGGCGTGAAATATTTCCTTGTTCCTGAATTCGAGAACTTTTCATGGATGACGGTGGTATCCGCCATGGGACAGATGTTTTATTCTCTGTCGATTGCCATGGGAATTTTGATTACCTTTGGTTCCTATATGAAAAAAGAAGTGTCGATTGAGAGCGCGACAAAAAATGTAGAAATTTTCGATACAGCGATTGCTGTCATGGCAGGGCTGATGATTATTCCGGCGGTCTTCGCTTTTTCAGGGGGAGATCCGGAGATGCTGCAGGCCGGGCCGTCATTGATGTTTATTACAATTCCTAAGGTATTGGACAGCATGGGCTTCGGCACGGTGATGGGAATCCTGTTCTTTGTTCTGGTATTTTTTGCGGCACTCACCAGTGCGATTGCTTTGACAGAAAGTGCGGTAGCAACTTTTGAAGATGAACTGAAATGGAGCCGGAGCAAGGCTACAGTGATTGTCGGTCTGATCATTATTATCCTGGGAACATTGTCTTCCCTTGGCTATGGTCCATTAGCTTTTATAGAGATTATCGGTATGCCGTTTTTGGATTTCTTTGATTTTCTTACGAACTCTGTGATGATGCCGATTGCAGCCCTGATGACATGCTTATTGGTCGTGCGTGTGATTGGAATCGAACGTATTGCGGAAGAAGTGGAAAAAGATGGTGCATCCTTTAAGAGAAAGAAAATATTTAACTTCATGATAAAATACCTCTGCCCGATTTTTGTAGTGATTATATTAGTCAGCTCCGTGGCAAATGTATTTGGATGGATTTCCATGTAGAGGATAGAATGGGGATGAAGAAGATGTCGGAATTTTATGAGCTGTTGGCGCAGCAGGCCCAGGCGCTGATTGATGGTGTGGTTTATCCGATCGCCAATTATGCCAACCTGTCGGCGTTGCTGTATCAGAGCCTGACGGAGATTAACTGGGCGGGATTTTATCTCATCGAAGATGGAAAACTTGTCCTGGGACCCTTTCAGGGGAAACCGGCCTGTATTGAAATAGATATTGGTAAAGGCGTATGCGGTACGGCTGTGGAAAGAGATGCGACGATAGTTGTAAAAAATGTACACAGCTTTCCGGGACATATCGCCTGCGACGGCGCTTCCATGTCGGAAATTGTTATTCCGATGCATCGTAATGGAGAAATCATCGGAGTACTTGATATCGACAGCCCGGTGGAAAGTCGTTTTACAGAGGAGGATAAACTCGGGTTGGAAGAGATTGTACGGATAATTGAAAAAGGCCAGGAAGTATAGAAGGCCATTGAAAAAGCGCAGGGGTAAAAGCTTCTGTGCTTTTTTAATGAAATTATGGAAAGTGTACTTGACATATGAAATGTGCATAGTATAATAAAGATATGGAAAGCAAGCTTTACATTTTTGAGGAGAAACATGAAGAATCGATTAGAAGAATTGAGAAAACAACGGAATATTAAACAGGAAGAACTGGCGGCTGCTCTGGAAGTTTCCAGGCAAACCATTGGTTCTCTGGAAAATGGGAGATATAACCCTTCAATCTTATTGGCATTTAAGATTGCACGTTATTTTAATATGAGTATTGAAGAGATATTTATTTATGAGGAGGCGAAAAAAGATGAGTAAACGGGAAAATCGGGGTGTGGTTGTATTGTTTTTGATTGGATGTCTGCTTATTGCGGCAGGTATCTTCTTAGATATTGATTATTATTCTTCAATCATGATTGGATGCGGCGCCGCTATGAGTTTGAATTGTCTTGCAAACTGGATTCGGAATTATTATCACAACAGGCCTGAAAATATAGAAGCTTATCAGAAAAAGAAAAAACAGCAGGACATTGATTTAAAGGACGAAAGGAAGATATATATTCGATATAAGTCGGGATATATCACCTGGGCGGGGTTTATGATAATTTATTTTATAGCTTCATTTATAATGGCATTGCTTCGGGTGAACGCTTATATCATACTTATCTGCTTTTCGATAGGTATTATCCATTATTGTGCGGCTACGATCATTTATAAATATCTCTGTAAGGAAATGTAGTTATATATATTAGGTAAAAAGGCTGATGTGGATGATTTCACTCAGCCTTTTTTGTATGGATTTTAAGGAAAATAAGTAAAGTTCGGGCTAACTATATTGCATTTTAAACAATACGTGATAGAATGATAGTGACAAATTCGTCAATATTCCCAATCTGACATGATTAAGCAAAGCAGTTGGATAATGGGAAAGAGGAGGTGACTTAAATCCATGGAATGGACAATAACAGCTGATGCCCCTGGAAAGGTTTGTCTGATGCAGGGGAATGAAGCGGTTGTGCGTGGAGCGGTCGAAGCCGGAATAAATTTTGCGGCATCTTATCCGGGTTCTCCGTCTTCACAGGTACTGGGCATGTTGGGAAAGATTGCCCGGGAACGCAATTTCTATGCAGAGTGGTCGACCAATGAGGTATGTGCGTTGGAAGCCTGTATTGGTGTATCACTTGCAAATGCACGGTCGTTATGTGTTGTTAAGCAGAACGGTCTGTTATGTGTAGCCGATGCACTGCATTGCGGCGCACAGCATGGTATTAAAGGAGGGCTTGTCATCATCACATCCGATGACCCGAGTGCACACTCAAGTACCAATGAGTTTGACTCCCGTTATCAGGCCATGTCTGCCGATGTGCCGATGCTTGAGCCGACGAATATGCAGGAAGCAAAAGATATGATTCCATATGCTTTTGAACTTTCTGAGAAAACGCAGCAGATGGTTATCGTGCGTTTGACGACCCGTGTCTGTCATGGACGTGGAAATGTGGTTTTAGGCGAATTGCCGGAAAAACCGCATCAGATGCAGCAGGTCGGAGAATGGGATCGTTTGACCTGCGTCAATTATTTACATGAGCCGATGCTCAAAAAACTGGATAACATTCAGGAAGTCTTTGAAACCTGCCCTTACAATCATTATGAAGGACCGGAACAGCCGAAGAAACTTGTTATTGCCGGAGGTACGGGACGTCTCTATTGCCATGAGGCGATTCGTCGTCTGGAAGTCGGCGGGGAGATTGGCCTTTTAAGTCTCGCAACCGTCTGGCCGTTGCCGGAAAACTATATTCTCCAGTATTTACGCTCGGCAGATCAGGTACTTGTTTTAGAGGAAGTAGACCCGGTATTGGAACATAATCTGGAAGCAATTGCCGGTAAACATCGCCTGAATATTGCATTTTCCGGACGATCAAATGGCGCATTGCCTCGTATCGGAGAATTAAATCCGGATATTGTCATGAATGCGGTAGCTGCTCTTGCAGATACGCCGGATTATGAAAAAAAGGCAGGTGTAGCGGATACACTTCCGGTGCGTGATCTGACTTTCTGTGCCGGATGTCCGCATCGTGCCACATTCTACTTATTGAAGAAAGCATTAAAATATGAGAAAAACCCAGGTATTGTTGTCGGTGATATCGGATGTTATATTATGTCCAGTCAGGCGGCCGGTTTTTGGGCTTATCAGGCATGTAATGCCATGGGTTCCGGTGTAAACCTGGCGGAAGGGCTTGGACAGCTGACCGCTTACGGTCTGGATCAGAAGGTGGTTACCATGTGCGGTGACTCCACATTTTTCCATACCATTATTCCGGGACTTGTCAATGCCAGCTATCACCATGCGAATATGCTGTTGATGGTTCTGGATAATTCCGCTACAGCGATGACCGGCTTCCAGCCACATCCGGGTACTGGAATCACAGCGATGGGTGACCAGACTCAGGCAATGTCTATTGAAAAAATCTGTGAAGCTATCGGCTGTCAGGTAACGATCGCCGATCCGTTTGATGTAAAAGGTACATCAAAAATTCTCCGGGAATTATTGGATCAGGATGGCTTGAAAGTGCTCATCATGAAACAGCCTTGTGCAACACTTATGTCCAAACAGACAACAAAACGTCTGAAAGTTTATGTGGATCAGGATATCTGTTACGGCGATGGCTGTGGTTGTGATAAATTCTGCAGTCGTGTCTGGGGATGTCCGGGCAACTCATGGGATTTCACAAAGAACAAAGCCCAGATCGATCCGATGTCCTGTGTGGGCTGCGGTGTCTGCGCACAGCTTTGCCCGTCCGGTGCGATTAAAGTGGAAGGCGGTGAGGAAGAATGAAAAAGTTACAATTTGATCCGCTGAACATTGTTATCTGCGGTATCGGTGGTCAGGGAAATGTACTGGCTTCCGAAATCGTTGCCAGCACGATGAATGACATGGGTTACCGGGTAGCCGTTGGAGAAACCTACGGCGCATCCCAGAGAGGCGGCTCGGTCATGAGCCATGTACGTGTATCTGAATCTGAGGATTTAGGTGTTTTGATTCCTTCCGGTGAAGCCCATATTATTATCGGTTTTGAGCCGCTTGAGACACTGCGTATGGCACGGCAGTATGCCGGAGCGAACACGATGGTCATCTATGACCCGCGTCCGATTTATCCATTAGGTGTATTACAGGGAAATCAGACTTATCCAGCGATTGAAGATATTAAAAAAGAACTGGAAGAGCTGACCGCTGAGGCTCATGCGGTACAGGCTGCCGATATTGCCATGGAGATTGGCGACACGAGAGCAGCTAACGTGGCCCTGCTCGGTGCATTCAGCCGACTTCCGGGTTCACCATTGAATACAGAAGAACTGGCGGTCATTCTGACACAGCGTTTCCAGGGCCGGGCTTTGGAAATCAACCAGAAAGCTTTTGCCAGAGGCTGCGCAGCCATTGACGGGGAAGGGGGCGGCACAGATGAATGATATCATTACGGTACACTTTCAACATCATACGACAGATGCAACGCTGACCCTAAAACTTCCCAGAAATACAGTGATTCGTACATTGACAACACATTTATATGAAGCGGGATTTATAGACCCCCAGAAGCCGGGGTATAGATATCTTGTTCAGGATCATCTTTGCGGTTCCAATCATATTCTTGGAAACTATCTGCCGGACAGTGCGGACGAGATGACTGTAAAGGTATTTAATATACCGACGATTATGACATAGGGGGGATATGAAATGTTAAGTACATTTGCACTTGATACACAAGTGATCAAGCCTGGTCTTTGTACGGGCTGCGGTGCTTGCCAGGGCATGTGCCCTTATTGGGATTCTTATGAAGGCCGTACAATATGTTTCTTTGACTGTGAGCGTACAGAAGGCCGTTGCCAGGCTTTCTGCCCGCGTATGCCGGCAGATTTGGATGCTTTGAAGAATAAATTCTTCCCGGCTGAGTCGTTGACACCGGAGATCGGACCGTTCCGGGGACTTTACCTGACACGGGCCACAGATCCGGCCATTCGGGGAAATGCACAGCACGGCGGTACGATGACAGCGCTGGTAGAGCTTGCATTGAAGGAAGGATTTATTGATTCTGCTGTTTTGACCCAGTCCAAAGGCGGTTTGGATGCAAAAGGCGTTCTGGCTACAACAGCCGAAGAAATTCGCGCCTGTTCCGGAAGTACTTTCCAGATTCCACCGACACTGGCTGTGTTAAATCAGGCTTTAAAAGAAAATCGTTATCATAAAATCGGTGTTGTCGGAACACCATGTAAGACATTGGCTGTCTATAAGATGAAATCCAAACCATTGCCGGAAAATGATAACAATGCGGATAATATTGGTATGGTCTTTGGACTGTTCTGTGGTTGGGGGTTAGAGTGGAACGACATTCACAACCTGACAGCAAAATATGCCAATCCGGAAAAAGTAAGCCATATGGATATTCCGCCGAGCAAATATCATTCGCTTGTACTCCGTGAGGATGGAAAAGATATTTCCGTGGATTTGGATGAAGTCAATCCGATCGTTCGTCAGGCCTGCCATGCCTGTACAGATATGACTGCAGAATTCAGCGATTTATCTGTGGGCGGCGCCCGCAGCGCTGACGGATGGGATGTAGATAAAGGCTGGAATCAGGTTATTGTCCGCACGGAAAAAGGTGAGCAGCTCTTAAATCTGGCCCGGGAAAAAGGTATTCTGGAATTTAAAGAGGTGCCGGAGACCGGACTTGAAAAAATTAAAAATGCTTCTATGGGAAAGAAGCGTAACGGAACGGAGTATATGAGTCATCTTTAATACGATATTATAAGTTCGAAAAGGTTCCCCTGATTTAAGGCGGAGCCTTTTCTTATTGCAAATGCATAGTAAGTGTGATATATTATCAATAACTGAATAGATAACAGCAGGTGTCAGATTGAAAAGATTTCAGATCTGGTGAAAAGGGAAACAGGTGAGAATCCTGTACGAACTCGTCACTGTATTTAGGGAGCCAAGGCCGATATGTCACTGGGAAACCGGGAAGATGGCCGAGAGCGTTGATCTATAAGCCAGGAGACCTGCCTGACTGTTGTACAGGAACAGCTTGTTCCAGACCACGAGTAATTGGTTGTACATATGAAATGCGATTTTGTATTATGCGACCCTTTGCCTGTTTTCCAGCAAAGGGTATTTTTTTCAATGCTGGCGGTTGAATTTGCAAGATTCTTGTGGAGTGATCTTTTTCCTGTACGTTATTCAATGACACAAACAGACTGGAATATGGTCGGAAAGAGGAGGAGAATCATGAAAAAGAGATTCGCAGCATTTTTAGCAGCAGCCCTGATGGGAACAATGATTTTGTCCGGCTGCGGCAGCAAGAAAGAAGAGACAAAGGCAGCGGAGACAACTGCTGAAACAGCAGCAGAAACGAAGGTGGATGAAACGAAAGAAGCAGAAACAACAGCAGGCGAAGCGGCAGAGAAAGTGATTATGGTCGTCAGCTTTGGAACAAGCTACAACGATAGCAGAGAAGCTACGATCGGCGCCATCGAAACAGCAATCGCAGATGCTTATCCGGAATACGAAGTGCGTCGGGCATTCACAAGCCAGATTATTATTGATAAACTGAAAGAACGTGACGGACTTGAAATTGATAATGTGGAAGAAGCTTTGGACAGAGCTGTGGCAGATGGTGTGAAAACACTGGTTGTTCAGCCAACCCATCTGATGGATGGATATGAATATACAGATTTAGCCAATGCGCTGAAAGATTATGAAGATAAATTTGAACAGGTTGCTCTGGCAGCGCCATTGTTGACAAGCGATGAAGATTTTGATGCTGTAGCTAAAGCGATTGCTGAAGAAACAGCTTCCTATGATGATGGCGAGACAGCCATTTGCTTCATGGGCCATGGCACAGAGGCAGATTCCAATGGAATCTATGCAAAACTTCAGGAAAAAATGACCGCAGCCGGTTATGAAAATTATTATATCGGAACAGTTGAGGCAGAACCTTCTCTGGAAGACCTGCTGGCAGCGATTAAGGAAAAAGGCACATACACGAAGGTTGTTCTGGAGCCTCTGATGGTCGTTGCTGGTGACCATGCGAATAACGATATGGCCGGTGATGAGGAAGACTCCTGGAAGAGCCAGTTTGAGGCTGAAGGCTATGAAGTTGAGTGCATCCTTAAAGGTCTTGGTGAGCTTCCGGCTATTCAGGATATCTATGTAGCACATACACAGGCTGCCATTGACAGTCTTGCAAAATAATTGAATGATATGGAGAAACGATGTTGAAAAAACGGATAGTATATTATGCAGCGCTTCTCATGACGATTACCGGTGTGCTTGGCACACCGGTAATCTGCCATGGGGAGGAAAGTACAGAAACAGTGATGGAGAGTGAAGGAGGAGAAGCGGACGCTTCCGATCTGATTGCTGGTGAGGATGAGCGGGCAGCACAGCAAAGTGTCGGTGAAGAAGGCGCTGAGCCTGTTTATGCCGAAGATTTGAAAGAGGGAACCTATTCTATTGAAGTGGATTCCAGTTCTTCCATGTTCCGTATTGTGAATGCGGAGCTGACAGTCAAAGATGGACAGATGACTGCCGTACTTACCCTGGGAGGTAAAGGCTACTTAAAGCTGTTCATGGGAACGGGGGAAGAAGCCGTGGCAGCCGATGAATCGGCCTATGCACAGTTCGTAGAAGACAGTGAGGGCGCCTATACCTATGAGGTTCCGGTGGAGGCTCTGAATACGGAGCTGAAGTGTACCAGCTTCAGTAAACGGAAAGAAAAATGGTACGACCACCAGATATTCTTTAAAGCAGAAACCCTTCCGGCAGAAGCATTTGTGATGGAACCGGAAACCATCGATTTGAAGGATGGAGATTATACGGTAAATGTGGAATTGTCCGGCGGTACGGGACGGGCGACGGTGACATCACCGGCAAAACTTCGGGTTGAAGACCAAAAGGCGACAGCAGTTATTGAGTGGAGCAGTTCCAATTATGACTATATGATGGTCAACGGTGAAAAATATCTTCCGGTAAATACAGATGGAAATAGTGTTTTTGAAATTCCGGTGCTTGTATTTGATGAGGCAATGCCTGTAGCGGCAGATACAACAGCGATGAGTGCGCCCCATGAAATCGAATATACACTGACCTTTGACAAAGCGTCTATTCAGGGCGAATCCGGTCATATGCCTTTGATTGTCGGAATTGGAGTGGTGATCATCGTGCTGGCCGGCGCGGCAGTGGCATTGAGAAAAAAGAAGGGAACTTCAGATGAAGCATAAAAAAATATTTCTTATTTTATTAATCTTTAGTTTCATAGTGACAGCCCTTGTCTCCTGCGGTTCGCCGGAGGAGACAAAGGACCGGCTGTCTGAGGACAGGGATATCAGTCCGGAAATTGAGTATGAGAGCCGAATGAACCTGGAATATGCACAGGAATTTGCGGTAGATCATTACAGCGGCGGTTATACGCTGATTTCCATATCCGACGGCAGCCGTTTTTTAGTTGTGCCGGAAAATCAGGAAGCGCCGAAAAATCTGGATGAAGATATTGTTGTCCTGAAACAGCCGATGGACCATATTTATATGGTAGCTTCAGCGGTGATGGATATGTTCCGGGCCATTGATGCAATGGACGCGATCCGGCTTTCCGGGACGGATACGGATGGTTGGTATATTGAAGAAGCGAAAAGGGCTATGGAAGATGGCAAGATACTTTACGCGGGCAAATACAGCATGCCGGATTATGAACGGATTTTGTCCGAAGGCTGCCGGCTGGCTATTGAAAATATGATGATCACCCATACGCCGGAGGTGCAGGAGCAGCTGGAAGGCTTTGGCATCCCGGTGCTTATTGATCGTTCCAGTTATGAGTCCCATCCCCTTGGCCGGATGGAATGGGTGAAGCTTTACGGTGTGTTGATGGATAAAGAGGATGAAGCGGAAGCGGCATTTAAAGCCCAGACAGAAACTCTGGCCGATATCAGTCATCAGGAAAATACGGGAAAAACCGTGGCTTTCTTTTATCTGACGGCCAATGGCTCGGTCAATGTCCGGAAGTCTTCCGACTATGTGCCGAAAATGATCGAACTGGCTGGCGGAAAATATATTTTTGAAAACCTTGGAGATGCGGAGAGTAAAGCATCCACGATGAATATGCAGATTGAAGAGTTCTATGCGGGAGCAAAGGATGCAGACTATCTCATTTATAACAGTACGGTAGACGGAGAGATGGAATCTCTGGATGAGCTTCTGGCGAAGAGCGATTTGCTGAAGGATTTCAAAGCGGTCAAAGACGGGCATGTCTGGTGTACGACAAGCAATTTCTATCAGGAATCCATGTCACTGGGAACATTTATTATGGACGTTCACAGCATACTGGCAGAGGGAGAGACGGCAGACACAGCGTATATGTACTTGCTCAGGTAGAAGAGGGATGGTGTGAATATGACAGAAAAACGACACAGAGGGGTGGCGGCAGACGCCGGAAACCGGAAAAGAGAAATAAGATATGTTTTGTCTTTTGTCATACTGGCAGTCCTGCTTTTACTATTTTTAGTGTGGAATATTTGTGCCGGAAGTGTTTCGGTTTCCTATGATGAAATTATAAAAAGCCTTTTAGGACAGGAGATTGGGGAGACTGCGGCTAATATTCTCTGGAGGATCCGGATGCCGAGGGCATTGGCTGCGGCCATTCTCGGCGGCGCGCTGGCCTTGTCAGGCTATCTGTTACAGACATTTTTTCACAATCCCATTGCAGGGCCCTTTGTTCTGGGAATTTCATCGGGAGCCAAATTAACGGTGGCTCTGGTGATGGTATTTTCTCTGGGCAATTCTCTCAAAGCCAGTTCGGCGGTGATGATCATTGCTGCCTTTGTGGGTGCTATGCTGTCCATGGGATTTGTACTTCTCATGTCAAGGAAGGTTCAGCGGATGTCCATGCTCATCATCAGCGGCGTTATGATTGGCTATATCTGTTCAGCCATCACGGATCTGGTCGTTACCTTTGCCGATGATGCGGATATCGTGAACCTGCATAACTGGTCGAAGGGGAGCTTTTCCGGAATCACCTGGGAAAATGTGGCCGTCATGACAGTGGTCATTTTTGTTGTTTTTATTATTGTCTTTTTCATGTCTAAGCCCATCAGTGCTTATCAGATGGGAGAGGCCTATGCACAGAATATGGGAATCAACATTCGTCTGTTCCGGGCGGCCTTAGTAGTTTTGTCCAGCATTTTATCTGCCTGCATCACGGCCTTTGCCGGTCCTGTGTCCTTTGTGGGAATTGCTGTGCCCCATCTGGTAAAAAATCTTTTTCGGACATCGAAACCGATTCTTATGATTCCGGGATGTTTCCTGGGCGGCGGCGTTTTCTGCCTGTTTTGTGATTTGATTGCAAGAACATTATTTGCGCCGACAGAACTCAGTATCAGCACGGTCACGGCGGTTTTTGGGGCGCCGGTAGTTATCCTCATTATGATATACCGTCAAAAGGAGAAAATGTGACATATGGAGAAAAAATATTTTTATACAGAAGCCATGACGGTGGGATATCAAGGGATTCCCCTCATTCGTGACATTCAAATTCATATTTCTCAGGGCGAAATACTGACCCTCATCGGTCCGAATGGCGCCGGAAAATCTACTATATTAAAGAGCATTGCCGGGCAGCTGAAACTTCTGGGCGGAGCGGTTTATCTGGATAACAGAGAACTGACCAAAATGTCGGGCAGTGAATTGGCACAGAAAATGGCAGTAGTATTTACGGAGCGTATTCGTTCAGAAATGATGACCTGTGAAGATGTTGTGGCGACGGGGCGCTATCCCTATACGGGAAAGTTTGGGATATTATCGGAAGCAGACAGGAAAGTCGTTGCGGAGGCTATGGAACTGGTTCATATGACCGAACTCCGGGACCAGGATTTTATGAAAATCAGTGACGGGCAGCGTCAGCGGGTCATGCTGGCCCGGGCTATCTGCCAGGAGCCGGAAATCATTTTGCTGGATGAGCCAACCTCCTATCTGGATGTAAAATACAAACTGGAATTTATGACCATTCTTCAGGAAATGACACGAAAAAAGAAGCTGTCCGTCATCATGTCGCTGCATGAGCTGGATTTGGCTGAGCGGATTTCAGACCGCATCCTCTGTGTTCACGGGAATTATGTAGAAAAATTTGGGCCGCCTGAGGAGATATTTGTGCCCGGGTATATCCCTCATCTTTTTGATATGACGGTCGGGAGCTTTGAGGAGGGCAGCGGTTTGATGGAACTGGAAGCGCCGCAGGGAGCTCCGGCAGTTTTTGTGATTGCAGGGGCCGGGACCGGACGGAGCATTTTTCGTCAGCTTCAGAGAAAAGGCATTCCGTTTGCTGCGGGAATTTTATATGAAAATGATTTGGACTATCCAACGGCAAAGGCTCTGGCGGTCCAGGTTTTATCGGCGGAGCCATTTGAAGCGGTTTCAGAGGAACAGATATTGGCGGCCAGATATTGGATCGATCAATGCTCTGAGGTGATTTGCTGCCGGGATTCCTTTGGCGTGTGGGACCAGGCCAATGCCCGGCTATTGGAATATGCGAAACAATGCGGAAAGGTAAACCTTATCGCGCAGAGCTCGACGGAGCGCGACCGCCCGAAGGGTATGTAATGCGGGATGCCTGAAAAGTTAAAGGCAAAACCTATAACTGGCTAACAGAATTTCTTATTGGACGGCAAAATAGAAATATGCTATTATTACCTTGTAATCAGGTAGGAATTATATAAAAATATATTATAAATAGCAGAAGCAGACTGCGGAAAGAGGCAAGTTATGGGAAAGAAATCATATGCAGAAAGAAATTTAAAATTTGAAACATTACAGTTACATGTTGGACAGGAACAGCCAGACCCGGTGACCGATGCAAGGGCAGTGCCGATTTATCAGACATCTTCTTATGTGTTCCGAAACAGTGACCATGCGGCTGCACGATTTGGTCTTGCAGACGCAGGCAATATTTATGGACGTTTAACAAACCCGACAGAAGATGTGTTTGAACAGCGTATCGCAGCACTTGAAGGTGGTGTGGCAGCTCTGGCGGTGGCTTCCGGAGCAGCGGCCATCGCTTATACATTCCAGAATCTGGCCCATGCGGGAGACCACATTGTAGCGGCTAAAAATATTTACGGCGGTACATACAACCTGTTGGCCCATACATTGCCGGAGTATGGAATCACAGCAACCTTTGTAGACCCATTTAATTATGAAGAAGTCGAAGCAGCCATTCAGGAAAACACAAAGGCAATTCATATTGAAACTCTGGGTAATCCAAATTCGGATGTGGTCGATATTGAGAAGATTGCGAACATCGCCCATGCACACAAGATTCCGTTGGTTGTGGATAATACCTTTGCCACACCGTATCTTGTACGGCCGATTGAATATGGGGCAGATATCGTTGTTCACTCTGCAACCAAATTTATCGGCGGTCATGGAACGACCATCGGCGGTGTGATTATCGACAGCGGTAAATTCGACTGGGAAGCCAGCGGAAAATTCCCGTCATTGAGCGAGCCAAATCCGAGTTATCATGGTATCAGCTTTACAAAGGCTGTTGGAGCAGCAGCTTTCGTCACAAAGATTCGTGCCATTTTACTTCGTGATACGGGAGCAACCCTGTCGCCGTTCCACGCATTTATATTCCTTCAGGGACTGGAAACCTTATCCCTTCGTGTAGAACGTCATGTGGAGAATGCGCTGAAGGTTGTGGAATATTTGAACAATCATCCTCAGGTTGAAAAAGTACATCATCCGTCGATTTCCAATGACCCGGAACAGCAGGAGCTGTACAAAAAATACTTCCCGAAGGGCGGTGGTTCTATCTTTACATTTGAGATTAAAGGTGATGCCCAGAAGGCGAAAGATTTTATTGACAACCTTGAATTGTTCTCGCTGCTGGCCAATGTGGCGGATGTGAAATCCCTTGTAATCCATCCGGCGACAACGACTCACAGTCAGTGTACCGAAGAGGAATTGCTTGATCAGGGTATCCGGCCGAATACCATTCGTCTTTCTATTGGAACAGAAAATATTGACGATATCATCGAGGATCTTGAAGAGGCATTCAAAGCTGTGTTATAGTGACATGTTAAATTAGTGGACATTTTATCAGAAATGTGATATGATTTAAGATACGCGCAAAATTAGCAGAAATTTTCAAAACGTTGAAATGGAATTTAAGAGGGGATTCTCAGTGCAAATTGAATCCCCTCTTACAAAGCGGTTTGTTGGACAGCGCTTTGTTTTGGTTTTAAAAAAGTCTGTATGGTTTGCGGGAGTGGGATTGTAAACACGTTGGGGAAAATTAAAAGCCCAAAATTAAATTTCCTTAATCGTGTTTATGATCCTGAATAATTACACCATTCTGCTCCATATTTGCAATTTCATCTGTGGAGTAACCGATTTCTTTCAAAATCTCAACAGAATCTTCGCCGAGGTATGGGCAACGTCCGATACGGCCTTCCTCATCTTTGATGGCCGGACGTTCTGTAAAGAATACCGGAGTTCTTGCGTAGTAAACATTTTTGCCATCCGGAGTTGTTTTCTTATAAATATAATCATTTGCCCAGTTCTGTTCATCAGTAGCGACTTCTTCCATTGTCTGAACAATTTCGAATGGAATGTCAGCTTCGGTTAATTTATCAATCCATTCATTTAAAGTAAATTGTGCAAATACTGGTTCAAGTACTTCTACCATAGTAGGGATGTTTTGAAGCATTGCTTCGTAAGTATTAAAGCGAGGATCTTCTAAAAGGAAATCTGCTCCGGATACTTTTACGAATCTTGGAAGCTGTGTATCGTACTGAAGCATTGCCAACTGTAACCAACGGCCGTCTTTTGTCTTATATGTAGTTGCAGTTGCGCTGTTTGTCTGTTTACGACTTGTTGGAAGAACACTGCCGTATTCCATAGAACCCATCATCCATGAAATACCGTAAACGGCTGTATCTAACAGAGAAACCGTAACACGTTCACCTTCACCGGTTTTAGCCTGGCGATATAATGCAGCCAGAATACCAGATGCAAGTGCAATACCTGCATAAAAATCGCCAAATCCGGAAATAGGTACGCCTGGGGCTGTATCCTTTTCCATAATTGATAATGCGACACCGCCTCTTGAGAAGTATGCTGTATAGTCAAATCCCGGTTTGTCTTTTAATGGGCCAACTTCACCATATCCAAGAATCGAAGCATGAATCAGATGAGGATACTTTTCGTGGAGTGTTTCATAATCAAGACCCAATTTTTTGAGTGCCTGAACACGGTTATTTGTTAAAAATACATTGGCGGATTCAAGCAGTTTGCCAAATGCTTCCTGTCCTTTAGGGTCTTTTAAGTTAATGCAAAGATCTCGTTTATTTGCATTCAATCCATCAAGACCGTAATCATGTCCATCTTCACCTGGCGCTGGATATCTGTAGCTTCGTGCAATTACACGGAAATCATCGCCTTTTGGAGATTCTACTTTAATAACTTCTGCACCGTAATTTGCCAAAATTCTTCCGCAGGAAGGTCCTGCAATAAATGTTGATAAATCAACTACTCGGATTCCTTCTAACTGTGCCATTTCTCATTCTCCTTAAAATATGTACAAAATCAATAGTTACGAATTGGTCGTCGTACGGCGAAAGATACTCAGAAGAATATAAATATTTTTTAAAAGTATGCGCGCAAAAAAATATAAATTTTCCTCACTTCTACTTTGTTTTATCATCTTTTGGTCTAACTGTCAACATACAACCATTTGCGTTGAAACAAGTTTGTCAGGGTTGCACAAAAATTGGTCCAACCAATCTAAACTTTTACACATGTTGTTGTGCACTTTTTTGGGCTGTAAATTTTTCATTCCGCCGTAAATACGAGAATTGAAGTGTCTGTCTGAATTGGAGCTGCGGTTTAAAGCTTGCAACATAGTTTGCAAAGCGTATAATAGGTAGCTGAGGTGAAAGATATAAGATGAAAAAGCATGTTTTTTCAAACCGGGCGTTAGCCGCCCTGTTGCTGCCTCTTGTGATTGAACAGTTTTTAAATTCTATGATGGGAACGGCGGACACGATCATGGTCAGCAATGTAGGTTCGGCGGCCATATCTGCGGCATCCCTGGTGGATTCTTTAAATATACTGGTGATACAGGTATTTTCGGCACTGGCCGCCGGGGGAACAATTATCTGTTCCCAATATCTTGGCAGTCATAACGAAAAAGAAGCCAACCGGGCGGCGACTCAGCTGCTGTTTGTCGTGAGTATCATCTCCACAGTCATTATGGCGGTGTGCCTGATTTTTAATGAACCGCTGCTTCGGCTCATTTTTGGTTCGGTGGAAGATCGTGTAATGGAAGCGGCGAAAATTTATTTTTTCTATACGGCGATTTCTTTTCCATTCATTGCATTGTTTGACGGGGCATCGTCGATTTTCAGAGCGCAGGAGAACACAAAGTGCCCAATGATTATTTCTGTGATTTCAAATGGTTTGAATATCGGCGGAAATGCTGTGCTGATTTGGGGATTTGATATGGGAATTGCCGGAGCGGCCATTGCTACGCTCTTATCCCGGATTTTCTGTGCTGTAGTCGTTCTTTATTTTTTACATAGACCGGGCAATGTGATTTCTTTACGTCATTTAAGCCGGCCGGATAGGAAATTGATTGGCCGGATATTGTCGATTGGGCTGCCGTCAGGAGTTGAAAATGGAATGTTTCAGTTTGGTAAACTGGCCATTCAGTCGACGGTTTCCACCATGGGTACGGTGGCGATTGCAGCTCAGGCCATGACAAACATACTGGAGAATCTCAGCGGTATTGCGGCGATTGGTATCGGTATCGGATTGATGACGGTTGTCGGTCAGTGCATGGGCGGCGGATTAAAAGAGGAGGCCGCCTATTATATTAAGAAATTGACAGGGGTCAGTGAAATTGTTGTTATTCTGAGCAGTCTGCTTGTTTTTGTACTGGTACGGCCGGTGACTTGTTTTGGCGGTATGGAGGCAGAGAGCGCCAGCCTGTGCATCTATATGATTGGCTGGATTACTGTCGTTAAGCCGCTGGTGTGGACCTTGTCTTTTATACCAGCCTACGGCATGCGGGCCGCCGGGGACGTGCGTTTTTCTATGGTAACATCCACTGTGACCATGTGGCTTTTCCGGGTGACATTGTGTATCGTTTTATGTCGCTTTTTCGGTTTTGGCCCGATGGCTGTCTGGATTGGAATGTTCACGGACTGGACCGTGCGGGGTATTGTGTTCACCCTTCGGTTTTTCAGCGGTAAATGGGCAGAATTTCATGTAATTTCTTAGGTTAAAGGGGTGTAGACAAACCCCGATAGAAAATGTATACTTTATGATAACGATGAAATTGGAGGGATTTTATGGAGACAATATTCAAACGCCGCAGCGTGCGTAAATATACGGAAACCCCGGTAACAGATGCGCAGGTAAAACAGATCATCCGGGCAGGCATGGCTGCTCCGAGTGCAAAAAACAGTCAGGAATGGGTGTTTATCGTTTTGCGGGACCCGGAGATTTATAAGACATTTTCTGAGGTTCATGTGAATGCATTTGCAATGAAAACAGCTCAGGCAGCGATTCTTGTCTGTGCAGATTTATCAAAAGAACAGGACCCGGGACAGGGCTGGTGGATTCAGGATTGTTCGGCTGCTATGGAAAATATGCTTCTTGAAGCGACGGATTTGGGCCTCGGTTCTCTCTGGCTTGGTGTTCATCCGAAGCCGGATCGTATCGCGTGCTTAAAGGAAGTGTGTAAGCTTCCGGAAGGTATTGAACCTTTAGGTATCGTGGCTCTGGGAGAACCGACAAAGGACCGTCCTGCGATCGACCGGTATCTTGAAGATCAGGTGTTTTTGGATACTTATGGTAATTCATGGGAGAAATAGAGGTAAAGGAAAATGAAAAGTAAAATCAGCAGAGAAGAAGCATTGGACTTGCTTCAGAAATACAATAAAGAGCCATTTCATATTCAGCATGGTCTGACGGTGGAAGGCACGATGCGCTGGTATGCAAAAGAACTGGGATACGGTGAGGAAGAGGAATACTGGGGGATTGTTGGACTGCTGCACGACATTGATTTTGAACTGTATCCGGAAGAACATTGCGTGAAAGCGCCGGAACTTTTAAGAGAGGCCGGTGTGGGCGAAGATATGATTTATTCCATCTGCAGTCACGGCTATGGTATTTGCTGTGATCTGGAGCCAAAACATGAGATGGAAAAGGTGCTTTTTGCCACAGATGAATTAACAGGTCTGATTGGTGCGGCGGCCCGGATGCGTCCGTCGAAAAGTGTCATGGATATGGAAGTTTCCAGTCTGAAAAAGAAATTTAAAGATAAACGGTTCGCGGCCGGGTGCTCCAGAGATGTTATCCGTCAGGGTGCAGAACGTCTTGGATGGGAATTGAACGATTTATTTGAAAAGACAATTCTTGCCATGCGTTCCTGCGAGAGCCGGATTAATGATGAAATGAAGAAATTTGGTGTTGAATGAAGACGAATTTTGAATTAATATATATAGTATCTATCTATTATGACGGGGGTGAAGAAGAATGACAGGTGCAGATGCCATGGTAAAATGTTTAGAAGCACAAGGGATCGACGTGGTATTTGGCTATCCGGGAGTAGCGATCGCTCCTTTTTATAACAGCCTGTATGATTCAAAGATTCAGAGTATTTTAGTTCGGCAGGAACAGAATGGCGGACACGCAGCCAGTGGTTATGCCCGTGTAACAAGAAAACCGGCGGTTTGTATTGCCACATCCGGTCCGGGTGCCACGAATTTGATTACCGGTATTGCTACGGCTTATTCAGACAGTATACCGATGGTGGCGATTACAGGACAGGTGTCGACACAGCTTTTGGGAAAAGACGTTTTTCAGGAAGCAGATATCACCGGTGCATGTGAACCGTTTGTAAAATATAGTTATCTTGTTAAAAATGTAAAAGATATTCCTCGGATTTTCAAAGAGGCTTTTTATATTGCATCCACCGGACGTCAGGGCCCGGTACTGATTGACGTGCCGATTGATATCCAGAAACAGGAATTTGAGTATGAGGAACCGGGAGAAGTTTCTATCCGTGGTTACAAGCCGAAGGTCAAAGGTCATATTGTTCAGATTAAAAAGGTCGTTGAGGCGATTCAGAAGGCGAAAAAACCTTTAATCTGCGCCGGCGGCGGGGTTGTTCTCGGACATGCGGAACCGGTGATTCAGGAATTTTGCGAGAAATACAGTATCCCGGTAGTCACCACCATGATGGGTGTGGGCAGCATGCCGAAACGTCATCCATTGTTTTTCGGAATGCTTGGAACAAATGGCAAACCTTATGCGAACCGGGCAGTGGCCGAAAGCGATCTTCTTATTATTGTTGGCGCCAGAGTGAACGACCGATCCATCGGAGCATTATCCAAACTGGAACAGGATCGTCTGATCATTCATATTGACATTGATACAGCAGAAATCGGCAAGAATATCGGACCGACGATTCCGCTTGTTGGGGATGCCCGTCTGATTTTTGAGAGTCTGATGGAATACGATATTGATGTTTCCTTTGAGGAATGGGTTGAACGGCTGCGGAATATTAAAGTGAACTGTGTGGATTACCGGACGTTCCATGAAGGCTTTATTAATCCATGTTTATTTGTTGAACATCTGACAGAACGGATGGATGAAGACGCGATTTATGTTGCGGACGTTGGTCAGAATCAGCTGTGGTCGGCCGACAACTATGTCATGAAAAAAGGTCGATTCCTGACGACGGGAGGTTTCGGAACGATGGGTTACTCCATCCCGGCAGCGATCGGTGCCAAAATGGCGGCGCCGGACCGTCAGGTAGTTGCTGTCTGCGGTGACGGTTCCTTCCAGATGTCCATGAACGAGTTGGCTACCATGCTTCAGAATAATATCAAAGTTAAGATCATTATCATGAAGAATATGTATCTTGGACTTGTGCGTGAGTATCAGTATAATAATTACGATGAAAATTATATTGCAGTCGAACTGGGAGATATTCCGAATCTGAAAAAGATTGCGGAGGCCTATGACATGGATTATTTCCATTTGAGAGATATGTCAAAGATGGATGAGACGATTGAAGCCTTCCTGGCTTGCGAGAATTCAGCATTGTTCGTCTGCCATGTTTATAAATTTGATAAAGTAAAGGAGTAGAGACAGATGAAAGGTATATTTTCCGTACTGGTTGAAAACCAGGCCGGTGTGTTATCAAAAACTGCCGGACTGTTTGCACGACGGGGCTATAATATCGACAGCCTTGCCGTTGGTGAAACGGACAATCATGAGATATCCAATATGACCATCGTCTCTACAGGAGATGCAAAGGTCATTGATCAGATTGAGAAGCAGCTGAATAAAAAGGTCGATGTGATCAAAGTACGGCGGCTGAAAGAACTTCAGAGTGTCTGTCGGGAACTTTTGATGATGAAGGTTTCCTATAACAATACGACACGTAAAGATATCATGGAAGTCTGCATGATCATGAATGCGAAAATTTCTCATGTATCTACCAAAAGTATGATTATTGAATTGGATGCAAGTCCGGATATCATTGAGAGTTTTATAAAGATTGTCCAGCCTTTTGGTATTATCGAGATGGCGCGGACAGGTGTTATTGCTCTTCAAAAGGACGAGTGATCATCGGAAAGTCGGTATTTGCCAAATTTTTGGAAAAGTGGTAGAATGGCGGATATAAGGGAGACATATTTTATTTTTGCGGCGTAACATCGAGGAGAGACAGTTTATGAATCAAAAATCGCAAACCACAGAAGAAGCATTAGTTGCAGGAATGAAACATTTAATAACCGTTATGCCATTTGAAAAAATAACTGTGAAGGAGATTGCCGATGCAGCCCATGTAAAGCGACCGACATTTTATAATCATTTTAAAGATAAGTATGATGTTGTTGAATATATTCTTAAACAGGAGCTGATTGAGCCGGCCCGGACACTGATGGCCTGTGATATGCTTGAGGAGGCTATTCGTCTGATACTTGTAACGATGAAAAAGGAAAAAACCTTTTACATGCGGGTGGCGCGTATCGGAGAGGATCGCATCTTTCACCAGATTGTGCTGCAGCTTTTGAAAGAGTTACTGTTGAACGTTATGCAGGAGCAGATGGTGGAGGACGACGATAATGTGAATCCAATGCTGACGATGGATAATATTGCCGAATATTATGCCTATGGACTGACCTTCGGTATCAGCAAATGGTTACAGAAGGGAATGAAGATGGAAGTGGATGAGGTACTTGAAGCGTTGAAGGTACTGTTATCCGAATCATTGACAGATTTGATTTATCGTCGCGGTGTTGAACAGAATTTGACAAATATCACAGAAAAATGACATTTTGGTGCAAATGTCGAGAATTGTAAACAAATCCAAAAGATTGAATCTTAACAGATTCAATCTTTTTTTTTATGATGAGTGGTAAATAAAGACAGAAATGTTTAATACAATAATAGAAGGGCGGTGGACGAATGGCAATAGGTATCGTTGTGATCATTGCACTTGGCGTAGGCACCCATATTTTTGAGATTACAATGAAAGCTGCGGCAACTCAGGCGAGTTTAAGCAGAAAGCGGATGGTCGTACTGGGAGCGGTTTTTGGAGGCATCCAGATGCTGCTGATGCTTTTGGGTTTGTTTGTAACCTGGATAATTGAAGAAACCTGCGAGATGGATATGGTCAATCATATTTATCGATATGCCGCTATATGTTTTCTGTTTATGCTCATAGTCAGAAGTTTGTTTGAGGGAATACATATAAAGGAATTCCTCGAATGCCGGGCAGAGCCTTTGTCCTTAAAGCAATGGGCGATACAGGCGGCGCGTGCCGGAATTGAGTCATCCGTTGTCGGAATGAGTATTACCTACTTAAATCCGGATACTTTATATGATATGGTCTGTGTTTTGTGCATCAGCATATTATCTGCCATCGGCGGACTTTGGTATGGATATTGGAGCGGCGTTAAAGGTCAGAGAGTATTAAACTTAAGCGGCGCGTTTATGTTGGGAATTGCCGGCGTTTACATGATTATACGTCAGAAGGCAGGAATTTAAAAAGGAGGAAACATATGAATACAGCAATTAGTAATCTTTCTCATGCAATGCAGAGAAAAGCAATCGGAATGTTAGTGGATACGGTATTGAAACAAGTGAATAAGGACCGGGAAAAGGGCTTTCTGGATGCGGTGGATCTGGCGGAGCAATTCTGGGGAAAGGGCTTTTCAAAGGAAGACTATGATAAAGTACGGGCGGCCATTAAGGACCCGAATAATAAATGGATACGTTACATTAACCGGGTGCTGGATGAGACCCATCCGAATGTGGCAAAAACGGCCATTATGAATCTCGGCTATGAAGCCTTTATCCGCGGAACAAAAACCATCCGTAAAAACCGGGAGGTTTATAACTGTAATATCCCATGGCTGATTTTGTTTGACCCGACATCGGCTTGTAATATGCACTGTGAGGGCTGTTGGGCCGGTACCTACGGCAATAAACATAATCTGAGTTTTGAAGATATGGATAAGATTATCACGGAAGGTAAAGCACTGGGCGTCTATCTTTACATGCTGACCGGCGGAGAACCGTTGGTACGCAAAAAAGATATTCTGCGCCTGGCTGAAAAACATAATGATGTGGAATTTTCGATTTATACGAATTCCACGCTGATTGATGATGAATTTTGTCAGGAAGTTGTTCGTCTTGGCAATATTACTTTCCAGCTTTCCATTGAAGGAACGCCGGAGACCAACGATGCAAGACGCGGCGACGGTCACTATGATGCAGTTATGAACGCTATGGATCTGTTTAAAAAGTATGGAATTATTTTTGGAACTTCTATTTGTTATACGCGTCATAATATCGAAGCCGTAACAAGTGATGAATTTTTAAAGATGATTACGGAAAAGGGCGCTCGTTTTGGCTTCTATTTCCACTATATGCCGGTAGGCAACAATGCGGTGCCGGATTTGATGCCGACAGTGGAACAGCGGAAATACATGATTCAGAGAATCCGTTATATCCGTTCGGCTGAGTCGGATATAGAGTTCTTCCCGATGGACTTCCAGAATGACGGTGAGTATGTGGGCGGCTGTATTGCCGGAGGCCGGAATTATTTCCATATCAATTCGGCAGGAGATGCAGAACCGTGTGTATTTATTCACTATTCCAATGCAAATATCCATGATATGTCCATTCTTGAGATTTTGAAAAGCCCGTTATTTATGGCTTATCATGAAGGCCAGCCGTTTAATAAGAACCATCTCCGTCCATGCCCGATGCTGGAAAATCCAGAATTGCTTCAGGAAATGGTACATCGGACCGGGGCGCACAGCACGGATCTGGAATCTCCGGAACCGGTAGAGCATCTTTGCGGTAAATGCTCTGAGTATGCTTCCAATTGGCAGCCAAGTGCGGATGAAATCTGGAATCACACGAAGCATAAAAAGAAACAGTATGAAAACTATAAAAAAGCGACAGAGGATAAGGCTGTCGGAGCTTAAATAAATCCATCTATTGTCATAATGCTGCATTTTCGTTATAATTAGGGTCAGGAAAAAACTGATGAAGGGAAGTAACGAGGATGCAGCATTTTGATAGTGATTACCTGGAAGGCGCCCATCCGGCTATTTTGCAGCGGTTGATGGAGACGAATATGGAGAAGACACCGGGATATGGAACGGATATATATTGTGAGAGTGCCAGAAAAAAGATTCTTGAAGCCTGCGGCTGTCCGGAGGGGGAAGTCTATTTTATGGTCGGAGGTACTCAGGTCAATTCGACAGTCATTGGGTCTCTGCTAAAATCCTATGAGGGGGTCGTGGCTGCCGATACGGGTCATATCAGTGTTCATGAGGCCGGGGCAGTGGAAGCAACAGGCCACAAAGTGCTGACGGTTCCGGGGGTACAGGGGAAACTTTTACCGGAGGCATTAAAAGCCTATATGGAAAACTACTATAGTGATGAAAACCATGAGCATATGGTCTGGCCGGGAATGGTTTATATTTCCCATCCGACCGAATATGGCACATTGTACACAAAGGATGAACTGGAAAAGCTGCATGAAATCTGCAGTGAATATCATATGCCTTTGTTTTTGGATGGAGCTCGTCTGGGATATGGGCTGATGGCGGATGGTACGGATGTTGCGCTCGGAGATATTGCCCGGAACTGCGACGTGTTTTATATCGGCGGAACAAAGGTAGGGGCTCTGTTTGGAGAGGCAGTCGTTTTGACAAAATCAGGAGTGATTCCCCATTTCTTTACAAGTATCAAACAGCATGGAGCGTTGCTCGCAAAAGGGCGTATTCTGGGTATCCAGTTTGATACACTTTTTACAGATGATTTGTATTTTAAAATCAGCCGTCATGCCATTTATATGGCGATGAAGCTTAAGAAAGGCCTTTTGGAAAGAGGATATACACTTTATATGGATACGGCGACGAACCAGCAGTTTGTTCTTTTGGACGACAGCCAGCTGGAGGCTCTGAACGGAAAGGTTTCATATAGTTTCTGGGAAAAACGGCCGGATGGCCGGACCGTGGTTCGGTTCGCGACAAGTTGGGCGACCCGGGAAGAGGATGTGGAAGAATTATTGGAAATATTGGGACAGGTGAGCATGGATGTATAATGAATTGACGGAAAAAGATATTAAAAAGATGGAAGAAGAGATTGAATACCGGAAACTGGTTGTTCGTAAAAATGCTCTTGAGGCGGTGAAAGAAGCCCGTTCCCATGGAGATCTGAGCGAAAACTTTGAATATCATGCGGCAAAAAAGGAAAAGAATCAGAATGAAAGCCGGATTCGGTATCTGGAAAGAATGATAAGAACGGCGAAGATTGTTACCGATGAATCGAAAGACGATGAAGTGGGGCTGAATAATCTGGTAGATGTTTACTTTGAGGATGACGATGAAACGGAACGGTTTAAACTGGTAACGACGATACGGGGCAACTCTCTGGAAGGCCGCATCAGCACGGAGTCACCGATTGGAAAGGCGATTTTCGGTCACAAGGTCGGAGACAGGATCTACGTGGAGATCAATGAGAAACAGGGATACTATATCGTTATAAAAAATATCGAAAAGATTCCGGACGATGATTCGGATCCGATTCAGAAATTTTAGAAATATTTTAGGAAAAATCCAGTAAAGTTTAATTGAATTCCTGGAGAGTAAAGGGGATAGTAATATCATTGTATAAATGGAAGGACGATGCGTATGCGTAATAAGTTGCAGCGTTTTATGATGGGACGCTATGGAATTGATAAGATGAATCAGGTGTTATCCGTCTGTTCATTAATTTTGGTTGCTCTGGGAATTTTTTTGAAGGTATCAGTGCTCTATTGGGCTGGTCTGGTGCTTATCGGATTTATTTATTTTCGGATGCTTTCGAAGGATATTCCCAAAAGATATGCGGAAAATCAGGCTTTTTTACGGCATTACTATCGTCTGACCGGATGGTTCGGCAGCAAGAAGCAGTCGATGGAACGGAATAAGGGATACCGCATCTTTAGCTGTCCTCAGTGCAAACAGAAGGTGCGGGTACCAAAGGGAAAAGGCAAGATCAGTATTCATTGTCCAAAATGCGGAAACGATTTTATTAAGCGAAGTTAGGCGGTTTCTATGTTTGGCTATGTGGTTATCAATGAACCGGAATTGAAAATTAAAGATTATCGGGAATACAGAGGGGTATATTGTGGTTTATGTCAGACATTAAAACACAAGTATGGCCCCTTTGGTCAATTGTGCCTGAATAACGATATGACATTTATGGCGCTGCTCCACATGTCCCTTTATGAGGATGAGGAAGCAGGACAAGAACGGATGTACCGGTGCAAATTGCATCCGACACGAAAACAGAAAATCTATGAGAATCCATGTCTGGATTATGCGGCGGATATGACGTTGATTTTAAGCTATTATCTGGCCAGAGATCATTGGAAGGATGACCGGAAACCGGAGGCACTGATGCAGATGCATCTGCTTCGGAAAAAGGTGCGGAAGCTTTTGAAAATTTATCCGAGACAGTTCCAGGCGGTGCGGAATTATGTCTATCGACTGGAGGCGGCAGAACGTACCGGAGAAAAGGATCTGGATGTGCTGGCCGGACTGACCGGGACGATGCTCGGTGAGATCATGAACTGGAAGAATGATGTCTGGGCCGACATGCTTAAAGAGATGGGGTTTTATCTGGGGAAATTTATTTATCTGATGGATGCTTATGAAGATTTGGACAGGGATATTAAGAAACACCAGTTTAATCCTCTGACGTCCTATAAACATCAGCCGGATTTTGAGAAGAAGATATTTTCCATGCTGGATCTGATGATGGCGGATTGTGCCCGGAGTTTCGAAAAGCTTCCGTTGAACCTGGATGTTGAAATTTTGCGGAATATACTGTATGCTGGAGTATGGAGTAAGTACATGAAGATCAGAAATGATAAAAATAAGACGGAGGAAGTTCGGGATGAATCCTTATGATATATTGGGTGTTTCACCATCGGCGACGGATGAAGAGATTAAGAAAGCCTATCGGACGCTGAGCAGAAAATATCATCCGGATGCTAATGTGGGCAAGCCGGGGGAGAAGGCAGCCGAAGAAAAATTTAAACAGATTCAGCAGGCCTATGCCCAGATTATGAAGGAAAGAGAGCAGGGATATAGAACCTACGGTTATCAAAACAATAACCAGACGTCTGGTGGAGACTCGGATACGGTGGAGATGCAGGCAGCGGCGAATTTCATTAACAGTCGGCGTTTCAGAGAAGCGTTGAATGTTTTGGAAGGCATTCAGAACCGTAATGCCCAGTGGTATTATTTCTCGGCAATCGCCAATGCGGGACTCGGAAATAACATTCGTGCCCAGGAGATGGCCCGTCAAGCCATGGAAATGGAGCCGAATAATGCCCAGTATCAGATGCTCTGGCAGCAACTCCAGTCCGGCCGCCAATGGTATGGCAATATGGCTGGTGGCTATGGCCGTCCGGAAATGTCTATGGACAATATATGCTGTCAGATTTTAGCGTTAAATATGATGTGCGGCTGCTGTTGTCGGCCGTGTTAAATGAGGTGTAGTGGCTGATTTTAGCCATTTTAAACGATACCTTCCAGTTATTGTTCAATGAATAAACAATATTGTACAAATTGTATTTATTTTAGTACAATGTAGTCAGGTTAAGAATTCAAGGGAAAAGAACAATAACATGGGAGGTATTATTATGGGAAAAATTATGAGTGCAAAAGAAGCATCGATGTTGGTAAAGGGCGGAGACACGATTGCGGTTGGCGGTTTTGTTGGATGTAATCATCCGGAAGAATTAACAGTGGCATTGGAAAAACGTTTCCTGGATACGGGGTGTCCGAGAGATTTAACGCTTGTTTATGCAGCCGGACAGGGTGATGGAAAAGATAAAGGACTGAACCACCTTGGCCATGAAGGCATGCTTAAAAAGATTATTGGGGGCCATTGGGGGCTTACACCGAAGCTGCAGAAGCTGGCGGTGGAAAACAAGGTAGAGGCTTACAACCTGCCGCAGGGGGTTATTACACATCTCTTTAGAGATATTGCGGCAGGGAAGCCTGGAACCATTACACATGTAGGGCTGGAGACTTTTGTAGACCCTCGTTTGGACGGCGGAAAAATTAATTCAAAAACAACGGAAGATATTGTAAAACTGATTGAGCTGGATGGTGACGAATTCCTCTATTATAAATCTTTCCCTATTGACGTGGCATTTATCCGGGCCACCTACTGTGACCCGGACGGAAATGCCTGTATGCGGAAGGAAGCGGTAACTCTGGAAAGTCTCTCCATTGCTCAGGCGGTAAAGGCTTCCGGCGGCAAAGTTATCCTTCAGGTGGAGAGCATCGTGGAATCCGGCAGCATTGATCCGAGACTTGTGAAGATTCCTGGCATTTATGTAGATGCCATCGTTATCTCTGAACCGGAAAATCATATGCAGACCTTTGGAGAACATTTCAATCCGGCTTACTGTGGGGATATCCGTGTTCCTGTGGACAGCCTGAAGCCGATGGAACTGGGGGTTCGCAAGATTATCAGCCGTCGGGCAGCGCTTGAACTTCAAAGCCATGCGGTCATCAATCTGGGAATCGGTATTCCGGAAGGGATTGCAAGTGTGGCCAATGAAGAAGGCGTTAAGGGGCTGAAACTGACGGTGGAATCCGGTCCGATCGGAGGCGTTCCGGCCGGCGGTAAGAGCTTTGGTGCGGTTGCAAATCCGGAGTGTATTCTGGATCAACCATACCAGTTTGACTTCTATGACGGCGGCGGTCTGGATATGGCCTTCCTTGGTCTGGCTCAGTGCGATGAAGACGGCAATATCAATGTCAGCAAGTTTGGACCTAAGATTGCAGGGTGCGGCGGATTTATCAATATTACACAGAATGCAAAAAGAGTTGTTTTCTGCGGCACCTTTACGGCTGGAGGCTTGGACGTGGCTGTCGAAGATGGTAAGCTCAATATTCGTCAGGAAGGCAAGAGCCGCAAATTTATGAACCATGTAGAGCAGATTACTTTCAGCGGCAATTATGCGAAACGTTTAAATAAAGAGGTTCTTTATATTACGGAGCGGGCCGTATTCAAATTGACAAAAGAAGGTTTAATGCTTATTGAAATAGCGCCGGGAGTGGATCTTGAAAAAGATGTTCTGGCCCACATGGATTTCAAACCTTTGATCTCCAAAGACTTAAAGCTTATGGATGAGTTCCTCTTCCGTGAGGAATTGATGGATCTTTCGAAAAAAATTGCATAAATTGCTATAATGTTGGCTTGCCTATATTTGGGGCGGTTTTTCAACTGGTATTTACAGTTGGAGAGCCGCTTCTTTTTTGTATACCCATTGTAAAATATTCCGATTGAATGTCAGGTTTTGTGGTCGGGATGCGTTATAATTATTAGAGTACTCAATAAGGATGCAGGAGGTAATATAGCGGATGCTTTCAGATAGTGAGAAGCTGGAACGATTGTTTGAGCTTTATGAAAAGAAGATGTACGCAACGGCCTTTCAGATTTTACAGGATGTGGGACAGGCTGAGGATGCGGTGCAGGATGCATTTATTCGGGTGATGTCCCATATGAATCAGATAAAATCACCGGAATCACAGGAGACAAAACATTTTATGATTAAAGTCATTCGGTCGGCGGCTATTGATATATATCGCAAAAATCAAAGAGAATGGGAAAATGTATTCTATGACCCGGAAGATGTTTTTAAAAATCAGAAAATGAGTAATGACAGAGGAATGGACACGGTGGAAGACCGGCATGTGATTCAGAGAGCACTTTTGGCGTTGGATACCAAGTACAGAGAAGTGTTGGAATTAAAATGCTATTTTGGTTTAAGCCACAGAGAAATCGCCATGCTTTTGGAGGTTTCGGAAGATACGGTGGCGAAGCGTTACGAGCGGGCAAAAAGGATTGCAATAAAAATGATAGGAGATGGTGCGTGTGCGTAAAATAGATGAAGAGAAATTCTTATATTCCGTCAGTGAAGAAAGTATTATGAAAACATGGGATAGTGAGACTATTGAAGATCATGAATTTTCTGACGCCTATAAAAACTTTCGGGAAGATTTAATCCGTAAGGCCGGGGAAAACGGGAACGATAAGAAAATCGGAACGGCCGGGAGTGAACATGAGGAGAGAAGAAATGGCGAAGCGGGCGGAGAAATCGTCGCCATGCCTTACCTGAACCGGAAAAAGAAATGGTACCGGCGGCCGGCGGGAATCGCGGCTGCTGTGGCGGCGGCAATCATTCTTTCGGTTGGAGCCTATGCGATTTCCGGATTGTTCCACATTAAGTCTCAGGAATATACCGGAGATGTTGGGGAGTATACCTATGAGTTTGAAGCGCCAGAGGGGACTATGGTTCAGCCGATGCGTCTGGTGCCAAACTACCTGCCGGATGGATATGTGTATTCAGAGGCCGGTTATGGTGAATTTGATGAAATTAAGAAATATCACAAGGAGGACGGCAGTGGCGGACTGACGATTGCGCTGGATAATTACAATTCCAGTCAGACATTCTCATATGTTTCTTCAGTGGAAAATACAGAGATTAATGGGGTGAAGACCGATATACTGACCAGAAATGGAGATGTTTCATACAATCATATTCTACTGATGTTTTACGAGGATTTGGGACAGATCGTAAGGATTTACGGGCATAGTGATTTATCACTGGAAGAATTAAAAAAGATTGCTGAAAATCTTGACTTGGAATCTACTGACGGAGAACCATATCAGGCGTTTACACAGGAAGAGGAAATCTATGAGGCGGAGCCGATTATGATTGCGGACGGACGCCAGGTAGAGATTGACGAGGTCATGGAATATAAAAGCGAGATATCGAATGTCAATATTGCCTGGAAGGTGACAGATATTGATATTCGGGATGACATCTCAGAGCTTTCAGAAGAATATTTTACAGATTATGAGCGGATATCATCTCTGTTGGATGAGAATGGCAAATTTGCTCCTTATGAACGGACGGAACCGGTATGGGAGGACAATGCGCTGGTGGAGAAGAGTGCTGGCGAAAGCTATCCGGCGTTTGCTTACATTACGATGGAAATTACGAATCTGTCTGATGAGCCGCTTACGGATGAGTTTGTTTATGCAAATCTGGTCTATGAGAATCCGGAGACTGGGGAAGAGGAAGTTGAAATGGCTGAAGGCCTTGGAAATGAAACGGTGTACTATGACGGCTCGGATTATTTGGATGGTGTATATAATACAAAAATATATCATTCGGATTTTGATGCCGGCGAGACGCGGACGGTACATCTTGGAGTGCTCTTTATGAAAGAACGTCAGGACGAGGCTTATCTAAGTTTCTTTGGCTGGACGAATTTAATGGATACCTGTTATGTGAAATTGATTCCATAGTCTGGCGGCAGTTCCGGGGAATGCTTTTTAGATTTTCGGATAAAGGGGAGCTTTGCTACATATAATGAAAGTGCTGTGAAAACAGCTTTCAGAATATGTTCAAGGCTCCTCTTTTCAAATGGAAAGGGGTAGTGTAAAATGGATATAAAACGATGAAATAGAACGGGAGCGATAGGATGCTTGAAAAACTGCGGGGGCGCAAGCCAACGTTAATTGATATGGAAAGCTATCGGCGGTCGGCGGTGGTCATACCGCTGATAGAGACAGAAAATGGCTATGAAGTTCTTTTTGAGGTGCGGGCCATCGGATTGAAGCATCAGCCGGGGGAAATTTGTTTTCCGGGTGGCGGCTGTGATAAGGGAGAAGCGCCGGAAGCGGCGGCCCTTCGGGAAATCTGTGAGGAATTATTGCTTTCATCGGACCAAGTACAGCTTGAAGCGCCGATGGATATTTTTGTTTCACCCTTCAATATGGTCATTTATCCCTATTTGGGAACATTGAAAAGTTATGAAGGAACCTATAGCAGGGATGAGGTTTTAGAAATATTTACCGTTCCGCTGAGGTTTTTTATGGAAAATGAACCGGGAATCTACTATAATAAAGTATACACAGAACCACCTGAAAATTTTCCGTGGGACAAAGTTCAGGGGGGATACCGGTACCGGTGGAATACGGGAACCTATCCGGTGCTTTTTTATGAATATAAGGACCGGGTCATTTGGGGAATTACGGCGCGGATCATGCGGAATACGGTGCAGCTTATACGGGCAGCCGGCTGGAGGATGGAATGAAGATGAAAAAGATAAAGAAAAGTACGATTGTTGAGGCACAGAAACGAAAAAAGAAGATTCTTGAATTTTATTATATGACACCGGAAAAAACGGATGCCAGGGAGTTGACAAGGCTTATAACTTCTGTAGACGAGGAAAAGGTGGATGTCTGGCCGGAACTGAATCTGATGGAAGTGGTGCTGGACAGTGATTCGCTTATTTTTCAGGATGGCCGGGAATGCTTTGTGGACCCGCTGGACTTGGAATTTATCGAAGAGCGGAAGATTCAGTCGATTTATGTGGTCAGCTATGAAGAGGGCGACGATCAGAAGGCCCGCAAAGTGATTAAGGAGATTCTGGAAGCAAAAGGCGGTTTCCTGTGTAGTGATACGGAGGACTTTGAGCCGATGTTTACGGCGGACACGATTTTATAAAACAGGATGACTATTGCGGGGATAATTTTATGAGATACGATATTTTGCTCTGGGATGTTGACGGAACATTGATGAATTTTAAGCGGGCGGAGGCAAAAGCTTTGTGCCAAAGCCTGGAAGAAGTCGGCATAGAGCCGACGGATGAATTGATTGACGAATATTCCAGAATCAATATTTCCTATTGGAAACGTTTGGAAACCGGAGAATTGACAAAAGAGGAAGTGCTTCTGGGACGTTTTGTTGAGTTTTTTGATAAAATGGGACTAGAAGCTGAGGCAGAATCCTTTTTAATGAGCTATGAAGAGCATCTTGGACATATCTGGTTTATTCAGGACAATTCCCTGGAACTGTGCAAAAAACTTCGGGCCGAGGGAATTCGCCAGTATGTGGTAACGAACGGATGGGTGTTTGTTCAGGAAACCAAGCTTCGGGAGTCGGGGTTTGATCAGATTATGGACGGCAGCTTTATATCCGATGAATTCGGTGTGCCGAAGCCGAAAAGGGCTTTTTTTGAAGTTTGCTTTGAGCAGATTTTTGGGACAAAGACACCGTCGCCATCGGAACTTAGCCGGGTGCTGATCATCGGCGATTCACTGAGCAGCGATATGCAGGGCGGTATAAATGCGGGAATCGACCGCTGCTGGTACAGACCATCCAGTGAAGTGAATACAGAGGGTATTCCGGTCGATTATGAAATTGAAGATTTATGGCAGATATGGGATATTTTGAAAGATTCCGATTGAAACTATCCGGGATATCTGCTGTATTAAAAAGTAGGGAATAAAAAAGAATGCCTTTGGGGCGAATTGTCAGAATTGACAGGAACCCAAAGGCATTTTTTCTTTATTCACGGCTCCATCTTCCGGAAGCGCCGCATGGCAAAATCAGGCCGTTGCCGGATACAGGTAAGCCGACTTCGTCGGAAACAACATGACCTCCGAATTTTGGAACCAGTTCGGTGGACAGCATGTAAGTCAACACTGCCGGCTGTAAGCCGGTCGTATAGGAGTTTACAAGATAAAACAGTGGTTTATCACTGAGCAGCTTTGTGCATAACTGAATAAACGGATGAATATTGGCTTCAATTTTCCAGATTTCACCTTTAGGTCCGCGGCCGTAAGAAGGCGGGTCCATGATGATGGCGTCGTAGGTATTTCCGCGTCGGATTTCCCTTTCAACAAACTTTACGCAGTCATCGACAATCCAGCGGATGGGCGCGTCGGCAAGTCCGCTGGAACGGGCATTTTCTTTTGCCCAGGTGACCATCCCTTTGGACGCGTCCACATGGGTGACACTGGCGCCGGCAGCAGCCGCTGCACAGGTAGCCCCTCCGGTATAGGCAAAAAGATTTAATACTTTAATCGGACGGTGGGCGTCGCGGATGAGTTTGCTGAACCAATCCCAGTTTGCCGCCTGTTCCGGAAATAATCCGGTGTGCTTGAAGCTGAATGGCTTTAAGTTAAATGTCAGACTGCCATAGTGGATGGACCACTGTTCCGGCAGATCAAAAAATTCCCATTGACCGCCGCCTTTATTGCTGCGGTGATAATGACCGTTCATTTTCTTCCAGCCCCGATGTGTTTTTGGAGTATTCCATATAACCTGCGGATCCGGCCGGACGAGCAAATATTTTCCCCAACGTTCCAGTTTTTCTCCGCCGGATGTATCAATAACTTCATAATCTTTCCAATGATTGGCAATAAACATAAGGCACCTCTTCGTGTTTTTTCTACCTATATAATACATGAGGGATTTGAGTTTGTCTATCCTACGCCACCAAAGTTTTAAGGCAGGCGACGGAAAGTGACAAATTCCTCTTTTCATATATGCTATACTGACTATGTTGTCATCCCCGAATCCGGCAACGGAAGGGAGGTACCGATATGGTCGAAATGATGACAATTAGCCGAAAGAAAGGGGCTGTCGGGAAATGAACGGTCCTAAAACAGGGAGAGGTGTGACTCGCAT
>CABRLU010000003.1 GCA_902471845.1 uncultured Lachnospiraceae bacterium
ATCGGCAATATGAAATATTTTCAATGCAAACCTCCAAAAAATAACTCCTGCTTGCTTTATTCTACCACAAATATTATTATTTTGAATCACAAATACATATTGACATTTTTCTATATTTGAATATAATGATAGATAGAAAATTTTCTATAAGAGGTAAGTTGCATGGAACTTGATGAAAAAAAACTGCCGATAATCTTCAAAGCATTTTGTGATGAAAACCGCATTAAGATTTTGAAGCAGCTGCTCACAGGAGAAAAATGTGCATGTGTACTGTTGGATAATCTGCATATTACCCAACCAACACTTTCCCACCATATGAAAACACTCTGCGATTCCGGCATTGTATCGGGCCGCAAAGAAGGGAAATGGATGCACTACTCCATCTCGCCAGAAGGTACAAAATATGCAATGGAATGTCTGCAGTCACTTATGAATGTAAATATATCAGACGAAACTAAGTCGTGTTGTGATAAGTAGGATTACAAACTTTTACGCACGGCTTATCTAAACGCCAATATATAGATACATTTCTATATTTCTATCCAAGGAAGCATCTATGGAAATATTAAAAACAATCTGGGACTTTATTCAAAATGAAGTTCTTGGTATGGCATGGCCTGGGTGCAAACATAATTTCCGCTCTGCTCGGGACAGTAACACCATTTTGCTCCTGTTCTTCAATCCCATTATTTATCGGATTCACAAGTGCAGGTCTGCCCTTGGGAGTTACCTTTTCCTTCTTGATTTCCTCACCGATGGTAGACCTCGGTTCATTTGTTTTACTAATGAGTATATTCGGCTGGAAAATTGCCATTGCTTATGTTTTGCTCGGACTCGTCATCGCCGTGGCCGGAGGCACACTAATCGAAAGACTGCATCTGGAAAACTATGTGGAAGATTTCATACGCAACGGCAGTTCACCTGAGATTCCCCAGGAGGAACTTCACTTTCAAGAACGTATGGCATTTGCATGGGAACAGGTACTTGAAACAGCCAAAAAAGTGGCCCCTTATATCCTCGTTGGTGTTGGTATCGGTGCATTTATCCACAACTGGATTCCAGAAGAGTTGGTCGTTCGAATACTGGGTACAGGCAATCCATTTGGTGTCATCATTGCCACTGTTGCCGGTATACCTATGTATGCTGATATTTTCGGTACGATTCCGATTGCCGAAGCCCTGCTTGCAAAAGACGCCCAACTTGGCGTTGTTCTGTCTTTTATGATGGGTGTTACCACTTTGTCGCTTCCTTCTATGATTATGCTGCGCAAAGCGGTAAAGCCGAAGTTGCTTAGTATTTTTATTATCATCTGTACGACGGGCATTATCCTTGTAGGTTATTTTTTCAATGCCATTTCTTATCTGCTTCTATAAAAAAACTGGGAGGTAATTTATCATGACATTATTAACAAATAATATTAGCTGTATCAAAGTATTAGGTTCCGGATGTTCATCCTGCCATACACTCTACGAAAACACCCAAACCGCTGTTAAAACCATGGGACTTTCCATGAAAGTGGAATACATCACCGACTTAAAAAAAATCATGGAATATGGAGTTATGAGTATTCCTGCCCTTGTCGTCAATGAAAAAGTTGTGTCCACGGGCAAGGTCCTGAAAACAGCCGATATACAAAAACTTATAAACAAATTTGCCATCTAAAAGATTTTAGCCATAAAAGACGGGTAAAAAGTCATTGCTTCTTACCCGTCTTTTCACATTCTATATGACAGTTCTTTTAAATAGGCTTACTCTTTATCCAAAATCTCTGTCAGCATTTTATTCACCGTTCCCGGATCAGCTTTGCCCTTCATGGCCTTCATCGTCTGACCCACAAGGAAACCGATCGCTTTTTTCTTTCCGGCCTTATAGTCGGCCACAGACTGAGGGTTTGCAGCCACAATACCTTCGATGATGCCTTTGAGCGCGCCGTCATCAGCCTCAATCTTCAAGCCGTTCTCTTCCACATATACTTCCGGGTCCACATTCTCAGCAAAGACTTTCTCAAAAACTTCCTTTGCCGTGGTTCGGTTAATGGCACCCTTCTCAATCAAACCAATAAGTTTTGCCAGATTTTCCGGTGCAAAGGTCAAATCGGACGGCTCCATATCATGCTCTTTTAAGAGGCGCATCGTTTCCACCATCAGCCAGTTTGATACTTCCTTCGGCTTCTTGCCGAGGGCTACCGTGGCCTCAAAAATATCGGCCAGTTTTTTATGGGAAGTGATGATTTCTGCATCGTACTGTGGAATATCGTACTCGGTCTTATACCGTTCCAGCTTTTCTGTCCGAAGTTCCGGCTGACGGCCGCGAATTTCCTCAATCCACTCATCGCTGATGATAATCGGAACAAGGTCCGGTTCCGGGAAATATCGATAATCCTGGGCATCTTCTTTGGAACGCATTGCATAGGAAGTTTCTTTATTATCGTCCCAACGCCGGGTTTCCTGTATGACCGCCTTGCCCGATTCCAGCAGATCGATCTGACGTTCCCGCTCACCCTCAATGGCTCTCGCAATAGCTTTGAAAGAGTTCAGATTCTTCATCTCGGTTCGTGTACCGAAGGCTTCAGCGCCCACTTCCCGGATGGATAAATTGACGTCGGCCCGCATGGAACCTTCCTGAAGTTTACAGTCGGAGGCGCCTAAGTACTGGATGATCATACGAAGTTTTTCCAGATAGGCAATCACCTCGTCGGCCGAACGCATATCCGGCTCGGACACGATTTCAATCAGGGGTACGCCGGAACGGTTGAAATCTACCAGAGAGGCATCTTCCCACTCGTCGTGAATGAGTTTTCCCGCATCCTCCTCCATATGGATTTCGTGAATACCGACAACCTTTTTTCCTCCGTCCTTTGTCTCAATCTCCACGCCGCCGTTTCGGCAGATTGGCAGATACAACTGAGAAATCTGATAGTTCTGAGGATTATCCGGATAAAAATAATTTTTCCGGTCAAATTTGCAATACTGGGTAATGGAACAGTTGGTTGCCAGGCCTACGGCAATGGCATACTCAACGACCTGCTTATTTAATACCGGCAGGGAACCTGGCATTCCGGTACATACCGGGCAGGTGTGGGTATTCGGCGCGCCGCCGAATTCGGTACTGCAGGAACAGAAAATTTTTGTCTTTGTCGCAAGTTCTACATGGACTTCCAGTCCAATGACGGTTTCATACTGTTTTTCCATTATTCTGCTCCTTTCTCGGCCATGGCCGGTCTCTGGTAAGTTCTTGTCTGTTCAAAGGCGTAAGCCGCCCGAATAATATTTTTTTCCTTAAAACAATCTCCAATCATCTGAACACCAATCGGCAGACCCTTGCTGTCTGTACCGCACGGCATCGATAAGCCCGGAAGTCCGGCCAGGTTGACCGATATCGTATAGATATCTCCCAGGTACATTTTGATTGGGTCGCTGAGGGAATCACCAAGTTTTGGTGCGGTGGTCGGCGCCGCCGGTCCCAGAATGACGTCATATTTTTCAAAGGCCTTATCAAAAGCCTGTTTAATCAAAGCTTTGGTACGCAGCGCTTTCAGATAGTAAGCATCGTAGTAACCGGAGCTGAGAACGAAAGACCCAAGCATGATCCGCCGTTTTACTTCCGGGCCAAAGCCTTCGGAACGGCTCTTTTTATACATGTTGTGGAGCCCCTCATACTCTTCCGTGCGATACCCGTATTTCACGCCGTCAAACCGGGCCAGGTTGGAACTGGCCTCTGCCGAAGCGATAACATAGTAAGCCGGAATTGCATATTCCACCAGGCTTAAATCGAATTCTTCCACAATGGCTCCTTTTTCTTCAAGCGCTTTTGCAGCGCCAAGAACAGCGGCCTTCACTTCTTCATCCAGTCCTTCGCCAAAATAATCTCTCGGAATTCCGATACGCAGTCCCTTCACATCGTCCACCAGAGCCGATGTGAAGTCATACTCTTCCCGCTGAACAGAGGTGCTGTCCTTTGGATCATAAGAAGCAATCGCTTCCAGAATCGTCGCACAGTCGGTCACATCCTTCGCCACCGGTCCGATCTGGTCCAGAGAAGAGCCATAAGCAATAAGTCCATAGCGGGATACGGTACCATAGGTTGGCTTAATTCCCACAACTCCACAGAAAGAACTCGGCTGACGGATGGAGCCTCCCGTATCGGAACCCAGGGCATAAGGTACTTCCTCAGCTGCTACAGCAGTACAGGAGCCGCCGGAGGAGCCGCCCGGTACATGATCCGTGTTCCACGGATTTTTCGTCGGTCCAAAGGCCGAGGTCTCTGTCGTGCTTCCCATGGCAAACTCATCCATATTCGTTTTTCCGATAATGACCGCTCCGGCCTTTTCCAGATTCAGCACGGCTTCGGAGGTATAGGTCGGCACAAAATTATAGAGAATTTTTGAGCTGCAGGTTGTCAGCAGGCCCTCCGTACACATATTATCTTTAATCGCCACAGGGACACCGGCCAGCGGTCCCGTAAGTTCTCCGGAATCGATCTTCGCCTGAATTTCTTCGGCTTTTTTCAAAGCCCCTTCCCTGTCTATGGTGACAAAACTGTGAATCTGCCCTTCTACGGCATCCACCTGAGCAAGAGCGGCTTCCACGCATTCTTTCACAGTTACTTCTTTATTTTTAATCTTTTTCCCCAGTTCGACTGCGGTCAACTGCATTAAATCCATGGTCTACCTCCTACTCTACCGTCTTTGGCACAACAAAACTGCCGTCTTTTTCCTTTGGCGCATTGGCCAGGATTTTTTCACGGGTATCTCCATTGACAACAACATCTTCCCGAAATACATTATGTACCGGAAATACATGGGACATCGGTTCCACTCCGGAAGTGTCCAGCTCATTTAATTTGTCAATATAATCCAACATGCTGCCCATATCTTTTTTCGCCTGCTCTTTTTCTTCCTCAGACAATTCAAGTTTTGCTAAAATGCCGACATATTCTATCGTTTCATCCGAAATCACATTTGCCATAAAACCGTCCTCCTTCTATAAACAGGATTCCCGGAATTAAAAATTCCGGGAAAACACTTTCTATTGCTCTGTTTCATCCGTCTTCGGCTGTTCCGCCTGACGTTCTTTCTTTTTTCTTCCCCGTCTGTGGGCAACTTTCACAATGATCACGATAACTACAGCGATGACTGCCAGATATGGAATCGCGCTGAGCAACCCGATCACGAAACTGCTCAAGCCCCGTCCAAGGCCATAAAGACTGCTCATAAATCCGCTCTGAATCTGTTCCCAGGCCGAATCACTCTGACTCGCCGATACAACATCCACCTCAAGTATATTGATATTTACCGTGCTGTAATCAATCTGATTATCATAACTGTTCATCTGACTCTGATAAGATTCCAATTCATAGCGAACATCGGAAATTTTGGACTCGATAGCCAGAATATCCTCGATGGATGAAGCTTCCGAAAGCAATTCATTCAGCCGTTCAAGCTCAGCCTTCAGCGTTGATATCCGCCCGGCCACATCAACATATTCCAACGTAATATCCCGGATATTCTGTGAGATATTCGTAATGTTTCCATTATCTCCCACCTTTGATATAAAGGTCTCCAGCTTTGCTTCCGGAATCCTCACCGTATACCAGGCTGTCCGCTGACTGCTCTCAGACAGATAACTGCTGCCTCCGACACTGGAATACTCGATATAGCCGCCAAAGCTCTCCACTTCTTTTTCCAGGTCCGATATAAAGGTATCAAAAACCTTTGTCTCCACATCCAGACTGACATTTTTAATCAGCTTTCGTCCACTTTCTGCGGCTGCCGCATCTTCCGACAGTACAGTGCTGTTTCCAAGTTCCTCTGTCGTCCCTGCGGCTTCCATCTCTACAGAATCAACACTTATGTCAGAGCCGACATCATAGGCATAGTCAGCTACCGCATAATTGTTTGTCTTCGCACTGGCCGACGATTGTTCCGTCACACCTTCCTTACCTGATGTACTGCCGCACGCTGTCAAAAGCAGCGTTAATATCATACATACTGCTAAAATGAAATATTTCCCCCGGTTGTTTTTGTCCATAATCCCTCCTGTTTATCCAAATAACTCCAGTACCATCTGGGCCGTTTCCACCATACTGGTTCCATTGCTCATACTGGTCTTCTGAAGATAACGATGTGCCTCTTCCTCCGTATATTTTTTTGCTTCCATTAACAGGCTTTTCGCACTGTCGATCAGGATGCGATCTTCCCCCGAACGGCTCTTTGGCATCTCGCGGCGCTTTTTACGCCTGCGCATCATCGTTGTTTCTAAAAGCCCGATATTATTCATAAAAGCCTGGGCTTTCATCGGCAGAGCAATTTTAAGGGCATCCATATACTCTACCTGCTCTAAAGCCGCCTGAGACCCCATAATAACCATTTCATAATATTCGGGCATGTATTTGTACAGATTAAAACAATCCATGTCACTCAAACGGCAGCCGCATACAATAATTCCATCTGAATCAATCATCTGGTCGATCAGATTCAATACAGCGCCTCCGCTTGTACAAACCCCGACTACATTATACCCAAACCGTGTCAACAGATTTCGTATATTTGCTGCATCTGTCTGCTTCTTAAATGCCACGATTATGCTGACCATTTCTATCACCTCGGCCTTTGCTGTATGTCGGTTTTAACGTTTAAATACGATATAAATATTCTTCGATTTCCCATTCAGTTACCTGAACCCGATAGTTTTCCCATTCCTTATATTTCGCTTCAATATACTTCTCGCTGACATGCTCACCCAACACATTGCGGACAAAAGCATCTTTTTCCAATTCCTTTGTTGCTTCGCACAGATCCTGTGGGAGACTTTCGATATGAAGCGCCTCCTTTTCATTCCGGTCCATTTCAAAAATATTCCGGTCAACTCTTGCCGGAGGAACAAGTTTCTTCTTGATTCCATCCAGACCGGCAGCCAGGCAGACGGCCAGAACAAGATATGGGTTACATGCCGGGTCCGGACAGCGCAGCTCTACACGGGTACCTTTTCCGCGGGCCGCCGGCACACGAACCAGCGGGCTGCGATTCATCACGGACCAGGCAATATAAATCGGAGCCTCATATCCGGCTACAAGACGTTTATAGGAATTGACCAATGGGTTGGTCAATGCGGTCATTCCCTTGGCATGGGCCAAAATACCGGCGATAAAATGATAAGCATCTTCGCTCAGTTCCAAATCGCCTTCCGGAGCATAGAAAATATTATGTCCATTTTTCTGCAAAGACATGTTAATGTGCATGCCTGAACCGGAAACTCCCGACTTAGGCTTCGGCATAAAGGAAGCGTGCAGGCCATGACGCTTTGCAATGGATTTGATAACCAGTTTTAAAGTCATAATATCATCTGCCGTCTGGAGTGCTCCGTTGTGTGCAAAATCAATCTCGTGCTGAGCAGATGCCACTTCATGATGGGAAGCTTCGATTTCAAATCCCATATCCTCCAGATTCAGTACCATATCCCGTCGGGCATTTTCTCCCAGATCCACCGGTCCCAGATCAAAATAGCTGCCTTTTTCATGGGTAATGGTTGTCGGCATGCCATTGTCATCGGTATGGAAAAGGAAAAATTCACATTCCGGACCGACTTCAAAACTATAGCCCATATCCTCGGCCTGTTTAATTACTTTCTTTAAAATATATCTCGGGTCTCCTTCAAAAGGCTCGCCGTTTGGACGGTAAACATCGCAGATCAGCCGGGCCACCTTCCCCTGCTGCGGACGCCATGGAAAAATCTGGAATGTATCCAGGTCCGGATGAAGGTACATGTCTGATTCTTCAATCCGTACGAAGCCTTCAATTGCTGAGCCATCAAACATGCATTCATTATTCAGGGCTCTCTCTATCTGACTGGCTGTAATCGCCACATTTTTTAATGTTCCGAAAATATCGGTAAACTGCAGACGGATAAATTCAACATCATTATCCTGAATCATATTGATGATATCCTGTTTCGTATATCTTGACAATCCTATTCACTCCTTTTTTAAAAAAAGGTGCACTTATACAGGTAAGCACGCCTTTGTCTTATGGGCTAATCATATCAGTAAATCCCATATTTTGTCAATAGCAAACTAAATCTCCGCAATATCTACAACGGATAAATTATTGAGGCTGGCATTTTCCAGACTGGTCACGAGAGCCCGTGCCGTATCCAGCGATGTGAGACAGGTCACACCGGTTTCAATGGCATTTCTTCGAATCAGGAAACCATCTCTTGATTTATCACGGCCGTGGGTCGGCGTATCGATGATCAAATCCACTTCTCCGGCTAAAATCAAATCCAGTACATTTGGAGAACCATCATGGATTTTATTGATTCGAGTGGCTTTCATGCCGTTTGCGTTCAGCACAGCGGCCGTACTCCGGGTCGCATAGATTTCGTATCCCAGATCATAAAACCGTTTGGCGATCGGAATTAATTCATCTTTATCCGAATCCTTCACCGTACAGATCATCTTTTTTGTCCGCGGCAGGTTAATACCTGCGCCCAGGAAGGATTTGTACAGCGCTTCATGGAAATCTTTGGCAATACCGAGGACCTCACCAGTGGATTTCATCTCCGGTCCAAGGCTGATTTCCGCACCACGAAGCTTCTCAAATGAGAATACCGGCTGTTTGATGGCAATGTAGTCTGATTTTTTCTGAAGTCCCGGTTCATAGCCCAGTTCTTTAATCGTCTTTCCAACAATGACCTTGGAGGCAATATCCACGATCGGAATACCTGTCACCTTACTGATATATGGAACGGTACGGCTGGAACGCGGATTTACTTCGATAACGTATACTTCGTTGTCATGCACGATAAACTGAATATTCAAAAGACCTTTCACGTGAAGGGCTCTGGCCAGCCGTCCGGTGTAATCTTCCAGCTTTTTGATGATTTCTTCCGACAGACTCTGGGCCGGATAAACGGAAATACTGTCACCGGAATGTACACCGGCCCGTTCAATATGTTCCATAATGCCAGGGATCAGAATGTCCGTGCCATCGCATACACCGTCAACTTCCACTTCTTTGCCGACCAGATATTTGTCGACCAGAATTGGATGTTCCTGGACATCACGGTTAATAATCGCCATAAATTCGACGATATCGCCGTCGTTGACCGCAATCTGCATCCCCTGACCGCCGAGAACGTAGGACGGGCGCACAAGCACCGGATAACCCAGTTCATTAGCTGCCTGCAATGCCTCTTCCGTCGTAAATACGGTTGTTCCGGCCGGGCGCGGAATCTTACACTGCTCCAGAATCTCATCAAAGCGTTCTCTGTCTTCCGCAGCATCCACATCATCCGAGCTTGTTCCGAGAATCGGAACGCCCATCTTCATGATGGCCTCTGTCAGCTTAATGGCTGTCTGACCGCCGAACTGAACCACAGCCCCATCCGGGTTTTCCAGACGGACAATATTTTCCACGTCCTCCGGCGTCAGCGGTTCAAAGTAAAGTTTATCTGCAATATCAAAGTCCGTACTTACCGTTTCCGGATTGTTATTAATAATAATGGTCTCGTAACCCGCATCGGCCAATGCCCATACACTGTGTACGGAGCAGTAGTCAAACTCAATACCCTGACCAATTCGAATTGGTCCGGAACCGAGGACGATGACTTTCTTACGCATGGTATCACCTGGTTCCACCTCATTCTGGCTGCCAAAGCAGGAATAATAATACGGTGTCTCCGATTCGAATTCGGCGGCGCAGGTATCTACCATTTTAAATGCAGCGATAATATTATTGCGGTAACGCATCGCCTTAATTTCAGCCTCACCCTTTCCGGTAAACTGGGCAATGGCCTTATCCGGGAATTCCATCCGCTTCGCTTCTTTTAAAAGTTCCACTGTCAGTTCCTCGGTTTTTAAGCGATTTTCCATATCAACCAGAACTTTGATTTTATCCAGGAACCACATATCAATTTTATTGATGGCATGAATTTTTTCCATATCATAGCCGCGGCGGAAAGCCTCGGCGATATAGAACAGACGATGGTCGTCAATGAGATAAAGGGCCTTTTCCAGTTCTTCATCGGAAAGTTCGCCGAATCCGCCGTAGTTCAGGCTGTAAATATTCTGTTCCAGGGAACGAAGGGCTTTCATCAGCGCGCCCTCAAAATTCTGGCAGATACTCATAACTTCACCGGTGGCCTTCATCTGAGTTGTCAGTGTACGTTTTGCGCTGACAAATTTATCAAAAGGCCATTTCGGAATTTTGACAACACAGTAGTCCAACGCCGGTTCAAAGCTGGCATAGGTCTTTCCTGTAACGGCATTTTTAATCTCATCCAGGGCATATCCGAGGGCGATTTTCGCCGCAACTTTAGCGATCGGGTAGCCTGTCGCCTTGGAAGCCAGGGCCGAAGAACGGCTTACACGAGGATTTACCTCGATGACACAATATTCAAAACTGTTTGGATTTAAAGCATACTGCACATTACAACCGCCGGTGATACCAAGCTCTGTAATAATATTTAAGGCAGACGTACGAAGCATCTGATATTCTTTATCTGCCAGTGTCTGTGACGGAGCCACAACGATACTGTCTCCCGTATGAACGCCGACCGGGTCAATGTTTTCCATATTACATACGGTAATACAGTTGCCGTAGCTGTCACGCATCACTTCGTATTCAATTTCTTTCCAGCCGCCGATGTAACGCTCAACCAGGACCTGTCCGACACGGCTCAAACGCAGACCATTGCTGGCGATTTCTTTTAATTCTTCCAGATTGTGGGCGATACCGCCGCCGCTGCCGCCTAATGTATAGGCCGGACGGATAACGACCGGATAGCCAATCTTTTCTGCAAAGTCAATGCATCCTTTTAATGTAGTACAGACTTCACTGGCTGCACACGGCTCGCCGATTTTCTCCATCGTTTCTTTAAATTCCAGACGGTCCTCCGCTTTTTTAATCGTCTCGGAGGTTGTACCGATCATCTGAACCTTCTTTTCATCCAGAAATCCGGATTCATAAAGTTCCATGGCAATATTTAAAGCTGCCTGTCCACCCAGGGTCGGGAGCAGACTGTCCGGCTCTTCTTTTTCAATAATTTTCTTGAGCACATCCACATTTAAAGGCTCAATATATACTTTATCTGCGATATGTTTATCGGTCATGATGGTAGCCGGGTTGGAGTTGACAAGAACAACTTCAATCCCCTCTTCTTTCAGGGAACGGCAGGCCTGTGTGCCGGCATAATCGAACTCTGCTGCCTGTCCGATGATAATCGGGCCGGAACCAATGACTAACACTTTTTTAATATTGTTTTTCTTAGGCATCTTTCGCAACCTCCATCATATTAATAAACTTGTCAAAGAGGAACCCCGTATCCTGCGGGCCGCCGCAGGCTTCCGGATGGAACTGAACCGTAAAAACATTCTTTCCAAGATAATGAAGCCCTTCCATCGTCGCATCGTTGGCATTCCTGAAGCTCACTTCCGCAACGCCGTCAGGAACGGATTTGGAAGAAACCACATAGCCGTGATTCTGTGTGGAAATGTAAACCCGGCCAGTCACCAAATCCTTAACCGGATGATTGGCTCCCCGGTGCCCCCATTTCATTTTACGAGTATCGGCACCGTTGGCCAGTGCCAGCAGCTGATGTCCAAGGCATATACCAAACATCGGAATGCCTGCGTCAAACAACTTCTTCACCTCAGCCACGATCGGCATACAATCCTTCGGATCTCCAGGGCCGTTGGAAAGCATGACACCGTCCGGATGAGCCGCCAAGATTTCCTCTGCCGATGTATAGGCCGGATAAATGGTCACTTCACAGCCACGTTTTGCCAGCTCTCTTGCAATATTTCTCTTTGCTCCAAAATCCATAAGAGCCACTTTATATTTTCCGTCAGAAAAATGTTCTTTTTCAGTACAGGTGACTTTTTTAACAACATCGACGGCTTTAAATGCACGAATCTTCGGAAGGATTTCATCTAAATTAAAATTCTCATTCGTCGTGATCATACCATTCATGGTCCCCTGGCTTCTCAAAATCTTTGTCAGTGCCCGTGTATCGATTCCCTGAATGCCAGGGATATCATGATCTTTCAAAAACTCCGACAGACCACATTCATTTCTGAAATTGCTCGGTGCTGTTGCCAGCTCTCTAACAATAAATCCATCCGGCCAGGGTCTGTCATCTTCCATATCATCAAAACATATACCATAATTTCCAATTATTGGATATGTCATGACGACGGCTTCCCCGGCATAGGATGGATCTGTAAGAATTTCCAAATATCCTGTCATTGACGTATTAAAAACAATTTCACTAATTACTTCCCGCTGCGAACCAATGCTTGTTCCTTCAAAGACCGTGCCATCGGCTAGTATTAAAAACGCCTTCATTCAATCACCTGTCCCTTTCTTATTCCTTGCTCTCTTTCGCCCAGGTCGAATATCGCAAAGAATAATTATTCATATATATGTCGCTATTTGCATAAATATAAGTATTTTGTCCTATTTTTCCAAAAAAAAAGAGTGATTCGTGAATTTTATTCCGAATTTCTTTTTCTTTGACATCTGACAAAAAACCCTAAATTGCTAAAAGTATACCACATCGTTTTTAGAAAAACAACCTTTTCCTTCATTTTTTTTCAACATACAAACCATTTCTATAAAATCAGAATAAATTTTATTTATCAATTCCATGGGATTTGCATATATTATACAAAACAAATTCAGGGAACAAACTATGCCAGAAACAAATTTGATTGATAAGGGACAACTGCGTATCTCTGCCGTCTCCACCGAAGGCAATGTCCCGATTGACGATGCTACCATTGAAATTTCCTCCACCGGTGAACCGGATCAGATTCTGGAACAGATCACTACAGATAACAGCGGCAACAGCGATACCATCGAACTGGATGCTCCACCGGTGGAATACAGTCTTGAACCGGGTGATACTCAGCCCTATTCGGAATATAATCTGAAAATCACCGCACCAGGCTTTGAGGAAGTCGAAATTTCCGGTATACAGATTCTGTCCGGCCAGCTCGGCCTGTCCAATGTCCGTATGACCCCGGTAGTCACCCAGACGCCAGCCTATAACCCGCTGGTCATCGGCGCTCACACGCTATGGAAACTCTATCCGCCGAAAATCGCCGAAGCAGAAATTAAGGATATGAATGAAACCGGTGAAATCGTCCTCAGCCGGGTCGTTATCCCGGAAACGGTCATCGTTCACGATGGGCCGCCAAATGACACCAGCGCCGCCAACTATTTTGTGCCTTTCCGTGACTACATTAAGAATGTGGCCTCCAGCGAGATTTACGCGACCTGGCCCGAATCTTCTATCATTGCCAATGTCCTCGCCATTCTTTCTTTCACCCTGAACCGGGTTTACACAGAGTGGTACAGGAACAAGGGATTCGACTTTACCATTACTTCTTCTACAGCTTACGACCACTTTTTTGTCTATGGCCGAAATGTCTATGAAAGCATCTCCCGGGTTGTAGATACGATTTTCTCCAATTTTTTATCCCGGCCAAATGTGCGTCAGCCGATTCTTACCCAATACTGTGACGGCAAACGGGTGAGCTGTCCGAACTGGATGTCCCAGTGGGGCTCTAAATCTCTGGGTGATCAGGGCTATACACCGCTGGAAATTATCCGCTATTATTACGGAAATGATATGTACATTAACACCGCCGAACAGATCAGCGGTATCCCGTCATCCTGGCCCGGCGCCGATCTGACTGTCGGCTCCACAGGCGCCAAGGTTCGCCAGATGCAGGAGCAATTGAATCGGATATCCCAGGCCTATCCGGCGCTGCCTTCTCTCACCGCCGATGGCATCTACGGCGAAAATACCCGTCGGGCCGTCGCCGATTTTCAGAGAATCTTCGGCCTGCCGGTCACCGGCGTCGTCGATTATCCGACCTGGTTCAAGATCAGCGATATCTATGTCGGCGTCAGCCGCATTGCCGAACTTCAGTAAAAACCGGGGAAGCCGACACATTAACGATTATATCAATCGTGGATGTGTCGGCTCCCACATTCAACAAAACTTCCTAATAAATTCTTGTCCAATATACATTTTCTAATCATTCACCTGATGTTTCGCAAAAATCTTTCTGGAAAATACAATACTTAAAGCTGTCAGCGCAAATGCCACTGGAACTGCCCATATGGAATAGAGTAGTCCGCTGCCCACTGATTCTACAGACATAAGAGAAACGAATTGGGCGTGATATATCGGAAGCAACGCAATAAGTCGGAACAGCGGACTTGTCTCGGATATGGGCAGCATTACCGGAAATAAATAGGCTGCTGCTGAAAAAACCAGCGCCGCCATTTGATTTTTAGACAAAGCGGAAAAAAGTAAAGTCATTGCGGCAACACTGACAGTACCGGTAAAAGCCAACAGACATTGGTATTTAAGCAGCGTGCCGCAGGTTATATTGAAAGGTATATACCCTTCCGTAAAAAATACAGGTGCAAAAAGGATACTGCAATCCATTCCTTCGTTTCCATATAAAACAAAAGCCATCAAAGTATTAATGCCGAGAATCCATAGGGTTACTATGATGGCTGCCGCAAATCCTGCAATTACCTTTGCTGTGGCACATCTTGTTTTTCCATATTTGCTCGATAAAATAATATGGATAACACCGCCGTACTCCCCCGAAAAAACCGGAGCAATCATTATAATGATAACTAATGAAAGGAAAACAAAAATTCTGACCATATCCTGACTCACCCCAAGCCATCCGTCAACATATCCAACATTAATTTTCGCATCACCGAACACATCGGAAACCGTCTGTCCATTCCAATTGCCGTCAATATCTGAAAACCGGGCACATACGGCAGACTGCATGGCATTCTGATAAAGATATTTTGCGTTTATATCCGATTCCGTATGAAAATCCGCCAACATCTGCTGTACCTTTTCATCCGTCAAAGGTCCACGATACTTTTCAGCAATGGATTTATCGATTTCCACAGCCTCCCTTCCGCTCCCTTCCCGGCTGACACCATCAAAGGCATACTTATTCTGATAAGTTGAAAACATGAACAATACCGATACAAGAAACAGGGCAAGCAGAAAAAACTGTGTCAGACGCCTTGAAAATATTTTTCTCAATTCAAACTGAATCAATCTTCTCATTATTCATTTCCTCCTTTGAAATAATAAAGATATAAATCTTCCAGATTCGGTTCAACCTGCAGAGCACCATTTAAAGGCAGCTCTTTGGAAATAATGCGAAGAATCGTTCGATTATTATCAACGTTCCGAAGGTTGCTTACATTCAACCGCGCTGTGTACTGCTCTGCCTTTTCGGCAGGAACAACACATTCCCATACTTTTCCTCGAATTTCAGAGGTGATTTCCCGGGGCCTTCCGTAATGAAGTATACTTCCGGATTTCATCATTATAATTTTTTCAGCGATAAATTCCACATCGGATACAATATGTGTCGACAAAATAACGATGCGTTCTTTCGAAAAAGCACTGATTAAATTCCGAAATTTCACCCGTTCTTTAGGGTCCAGTCCGGCCGTCGGTTCATCCAAAACCAGAATATGAGGATCATTTAACATCGCCTGAGCAATACCCAGTCGCTGTTTCATTCCGCCGGAAAATGTGCGGATTTTTTGCCGGCTATTTTGGGTAAGGCCCACCGTCTCAAGCAGCTCTTTTGATTTTTCCTTCGCCTTCTTTTCATCCAGGCCCTTTAATGCGGCAATATATAAAAGATAGTCCAATGCGCTGAAATCCGGATAATAGGGAAACTGCTGCGGCAAATAGCCCAGATATTTCCTGTAATTTTCTCCGAGAACTTCAATTCCACGGCCATTCAGGGTTATCTTTCCTGATGTGGGCGCCTGAATTCCGCAAATCAGACGCATCAACGTCGTTTTTCCTGCGCCGTTAGCCCCAAGCAGGCCATAGACGCCCTTTGTTAAAGACAGATTCAAGCGATTCACCGCAGCCTTTTTGCCATATTGTTTTGTCAAATTTCTAATCTCCAATTCCATAAAAAATACTCCCCCTATATTTGATAAGGAGAGTATAAAACATACTTTTCAACTTTTTATCTACTCAAAACCTACCTATAAAATTCCTTAAAACCAGCCGTGACTCGACCGCCCGCTTCTGTATTTTCTATTACCAGATGACCGCCATGATTTTCGCACATAATCCGGCAAATATATAAACCCAATCCAAGATTTTCCTCCCGACTGTCCTCCTCCGTAAAATAAGGCTCAGCCGCCCTTTTCAGACTTTCCACAGAAAATCCGGGACCGTCATCGGCTACCGCCAGGCAAAACATATCCCCATTTTTAAGCATGCGGATTCGGATGTTCGATTCGGCATAGCGAACCGCATTGGAAATCAGGTTATTATAAACCTGTTCAACAAATTCCAGATCCACTTCAATCAATTTGTCTGCCATATTATTTTCAAAACATAGTTTCAAATTCTGACACCTGGCCACGACCACGGCCATTGCTTTCAAATCCGAAGCCAGTTGAATAACATCCACTGGCTGACATTGGGGCCTGGTTTCCTCCAGCCGCTGTAAACGGCTCATACTGTCCGCATACCGTTCCAATCTGGAAACCTGGTTCAATATAGTCATCGCTGTATTTGCAACCTGAGGATTATCATTCGTCTGCAGCATCTCGCCATAACCTTTAAGCACTGTCAACGGCGTTCTCAAATCATGCGCAAAAGCCGCATTGAGACGTTTTCGTTCTTCAACCTGCCGCCACATCTCCGAAAAATTATCCGCCAGCGCAGACCGCATGACTTCAAAAGCTCTGCAAAGCTGCCCCAATTCATCATCACTTTCATACTGAATCTTAAAATCCAAATTACTATTTGAAATTTTCTCCGCAGCCCATTCCAGTTCGTTAATTGGATTTTTAAGTTTATTTCGGTAAAATAGAAAAGCAGCAGCAAATACACAAATTGCTGAGTAAATTGGAGTCACCAACATTGGCAAAACATCCAGCAGCCCTAATAGTTTTTTATCCATTTCGCTGTATGGAATTTCCTGTTTACTAATATATGTCCCCTCGCCAAGACGTTCTCCATCCACATTTGTCAAGTAATATTTCTCCCTCGTCTCCGGATAAGCCGCCCGGATATGATTGGATAATCTATCGCACACAAAAGAGGTGCTCGCACTAAGCATCATCGCAATAAGGACAAAAGCAGTAATATAAAAAATAATACTACGCCGCAGCGAAACCTTCATTTTAGCCATTTATAGCCGCACCCCCAGACAGTTTCTATATGCACTTTATCTGTCAGCACCCCAATTTTTACACGTATCCTGCGGATATGCTCGGCAACAACACTGCTGTCCCCCTCGCTGTCATATCCCCAGACCTTTTCATAAATTCTTTCTTTATCAAAAACCTGTCCTGCATTTTGAGATAATAATTCCACAATATCAAATTCCTTTTTGGCCAGTCCCGCCGCATAACCGTTCACATAAACCACCCGCTCAGAATAATCAACCAAAAGTTCCCCGGAAAATTTCACCTTTGCCTGATTCTGATGTCTTGCCTCTCTACGAAGATGGGCCTGTATCCGGGCTTCAAGCTCCATCAACGAAAACGGCTTAACCACATAATCATCGCCGCCAACCGAGAAGCCTTTAACCTTGTCCGCATCCTCAATCCGGGCTGTTAAAAACAATATCGGACAGGAAACATAATCCCTTACCCGTCTGCAAACCTCAAACCCATCCATTCCAGGCATATTCACATCCAGCAAAATAATATCCGGCTGTTTTTCTATTTTTCTCAGAATTTCTTCGCCATTATAAGCCGTTAAAATATCATATCCTTTACCCGTAAAAAAGGCCGAAAGCATTTCAACAATATCCTTTTCATCGTCGGCAATCAAAACCTTAAAGCCCATGTCCGTCCCCTCCCTTTTTACAAGCATATCATCAGAAAATCAACTTTTTATCTACATATCGGATAAAAACGCATCTGCCATACTATTCAATCCATACATTGAGACCATATCCTTAATTCCGGATTTTATTTCTTCCCTGCTGAAATCATGTTCTGTCAAAAAATCATCACTTTTATCATTCAAATATGAATAAAACAAAAGTGCCATTTTAAGTTTTTCCATACCGCCGCCGGAAACAATTTCGTACAATTGATTTTCGGCATTATTAATGTCACCAGCATCAATCATTGCCAATAAAGCATCCAGCATCTGCTTTTCTTCTTCATCCGCCAGCAAATCTACTGTTGGTGATTCTGTATCTATATTAAAAACCAACTTCAGAATGACCCGCACCATTTCCCTGATCAGACGCATAATATAATCCCGTTCAACCATCTATAATCCCCTTTTTTATCATTAAGTACTTTCTCTGCGCCAAATTCTTTACAGAATAATTTTATTCAATATTGCATAAACCAAATTCATATGCTATATTTAAACCAAGAGAACAACCATACACAGTGGTTGGCCGTTGTTTTATAAAGCTCCACCCGGTTGTTGAGAATTCTGGGGTGGGGCTTTTGATTTACTAATGACTAATCAAATGAATGAACGTCAGTAGTGCTATCAAGAAAATTCCGAACTGCATCAAGTCATTAAAACTACAATCGATTCCCACATTTCGGACAATATTCAAAGTCTTCTGTCGTTGCAAATCCGCATTGGCTGCACCGCTTGATTCTTGAACCGGCCCGTTCCATTCCCTGCAAATGTTCCGGGCGTATTTCTACATTTTCGCCTTTGGCAATCCGTTTACCAATCTCCGAATCCAAACGATAAATTGTATTGCAGCATGTTGTCTGAACAAAATACCGCCGATTCCATTTAAAACATGGTATGAAAAACAGGGACAATACCGTATACGTCATAAACACACGATATTGGCCGTAGGCACCGCAATGGTCACAAACAATCATTTGATGATAATTTAATTCTTTTCTTCCTTCATTAATTCCCATCATGAAGAACATGCTTTTCCCTCCAAACCACTGAGAAAATGTTACCAGAGATTTTCCATATCTTCTTTAGTAAACCGATGATAAATGGTATGGCCCATCTCTTCTTTAACACAATAGTAATACGAGTCAACCGAGGTGTCTTTAAAATAGAGGACCTCGTCAAAATCAGAGCCCTCCGGCATTTTTTCACAGACATAGTCTTTACTGAAGCTTTCAAACAGCGCCCGGATATCTGCAACGCTGCAATGATGATTTTGCCGGAATAATTCAATCATAGCTTTCAAAAAAACCGGTTCTCCCACATGTTCATGGACATACTCCGCACCCTCCGGCGGCACACTGATTTCGATACGACCTTTATGGGCTGAAATACGAAGCTGCCCAAGTCCCGTGTCATGAAGGTCTGACGACGCCAAAGCCTCCAGCATTTCTTCGTCGCTTTCCGCATGGATACCAAGCATAGCGTTTAAGGACTCCACCGGATAATACAGACGTGTCGTTTCTTTCGCAAATCCCAGTTTAATCTGAGCCTCTTTAATTTGATCCATAATATTTTTTATTAATTTTTCCGTATTCATTCTGTCACCACCTGATTCTATTTTTCAATGCACCCATCGGAGCATCACAATATTAATTTTTCAAATTCGTCCGGCTTAAGATTTTCAATCAGGATGTGTTCTGCATCAAACTCAGATACCTTATCCTGTGGAAGCCGTTTTAATAATTCCTCATACGGCATGGTCCCCAACCCCTTATTCTGGCTTCCGGAATAAAGATAAGCTTCCCATCGCCCAACCTCAAGGGCTTTGCCTGTGTCCGGGTCCTGTATGCCAAATGGTACGCGGGGTATAGACGGCAAAATCGTCCGCACATCTTCACTGAGACACAACGCACCAAAATACCCCTGTCCATCCCGGTAAAACTGTGGCCGGGCATAATAGGCATCGATACTCTGCTTTTCATGCATATAGTCTCTGAAATCATCCAGGTCAGAGCTTTCCACAAACCGTTCTGCCTCTTTTTTACCGAGTACCAACGGGAACATCACTGCGTACAAAGACAAATTCGAGCTTTCACCGCTTAAAATCCGCCGGCACATTTCTTTTAAAGCCCGCAGGTTAAAATCCGCCATATCCTCAAAATTGCTCAAAAACGCCTTCTGTGTCGTCGGTGCCCCATCCACCTCCATACTGCACTTCCAATAGGATGAAATTCTCGCAACACACTGATAAAAATCACGAAGCTCTTCTTTACTGGTCGGCGTGAGCAATCTAAGAGTCACAGATTTTGTCTCATTAACATTCCACTGAATACTGAATCCTCTGCCAATATGTGCCGGGTGATAGGCCAGAAATTCGGTTTCTCCTAACTGACCGCACTCCAGACAAAGCCCGTCAAAATTTCCATAGCTCAACTCATTCCCGAGAATGACTTCCAATGGTATCCCCTTTTTAAAAAGTCCCTTTTGTGTTATACAAACGTCCAGCGACATTTCTTTTCCCTCCCTGTTTTAATAGCAGACTTGGCATTTCTCTCCATTCGTATTATACTATTCAGATAGACAAAACACAAGAAAGGCGGATATCCCTATGAAATTAACCCAGGACCTCAGCCGGACACGTCTGTCGGATATTAAAAATTTATACCTCCGCGCTTTTCCTGCTGCCGAACGAAAACCATTTTATATGATACGCAAAAAACAGTCCGAAGGCTCTATGGAAATATTATCGATTGAAAGCGATGCCGGAGATTTTCTTGGTCTGGCCATTACCATTCTTTATAAGGACATTGTTCTTCTGGACTATTTTGCGGTTGACGATAGCCAAAGAAATAATGGTACCGGCTCTTCAGCTCTCCGTCTGCTCTTTGAGAGATATTCTGGCAAACGTTTTCTGCTTGAAATCGAAGCGCCGGACATTCCATCGGAAAACACCCCGGAACGCATTCGAAGAAAAGCATTTTATCTGAGAAATGGTATGACAGTCATGCCTTTCCGTGTCAATCTGTTCGGGATTGAAATGGAGATTTTGACCAATGGTCCCCAGGTAACCTTTGATGAATACCATGCCATTTTTACCAATTTATTTTCACCATGGATCGCATCCAAAATAAAACAGGTCTCCCAAAAGTCCTAAAATGACTTAGGGGAGACCCTCTTATACCCTATCTAATTAATATAAACTCACAAGAACATCCACACACTTCTCAATGCCTAAAATACCGCTGTCCAGAGCAACATGATAATGTTCCACAGCACCCCACTTCATATCCGTATAGAACTGATAGTAGGCTGCCCGCCGCTTATCCTTATCTCTCAGACGCTTTTCCGGCGATTCAGACCGTTCACCATACTGTTTGACAATACGTTCGGCACGCCGTGCCATATCTGAATGAATAAATGCCGTCAGACAATCCTGCGTATCTTTTAAAATATAATCTGCACAACGCCCTACGATCACACAAGGCCCTTTTTCCGCCAGCTCTAAAATAACCTCCCGCTGAACCTTCCACAGATAGTCCTGATTCGAATGTCCATTAAAATCTCTGTCCGAAAATGCACTGGCAAGCCATCCGCCATGGGAGGCATACTCTCCCCGCTCTGCGATATATTCTTTGTCAAATCCACTTTCCTCAGCGATTTTCTCAATCAATTCTTGATCGTAACATGGTATTCCAAGTTTCATGGCCGTCTCTCTGCCGATTGTCCGGCCGCCGCTGCCAAATTCCCGGCTGATGGTTATAATTCTATTGCTCATATTTTACCTCCCGCTCTACGGACGCAACTCTCAGTGTTTTGTACGTGTATGCGATGACAATTGCGGATATGATAAATGTAAGAACATCCGACACCGGCATCGAATATAATACTCCGTCTAAACCAAAAAAGATTGGAAGAATCAGTGCAAAGCCAACGCCAAAAACCACTTCCCGCACCATAGAAAGCATGGTGGATAAAAGTGCCTTGCCCAGAGACTGTAAATAAATGAAAGTTGCCTTGTTTACAGTTGCTAAAATCATCATACATAAATAAACACGGAAGCATTTTACGGCAAAATCAGTATAATAGCTGCTTTCATTGGCCGCACCAAAAATGCCGATCAACTGTCGAGGGAATAATTCTACAATGAGTAATGCTACCGCTCCCACAGCTGCTTCACAAATAAGAAGCCGTGTGAAAAGATTTGCCGCTCTGTCTTTTCGTCCGGCACCGATATTATAACCCACAATCGGAATACAACCGGCCGCCATGCCTACGGCAATGGAAATAACGATCTGGAAGAATTTCATGACAATGCCCAATACGGCCATTGGAATCTGAGCATATTGACTCTGTCCAAAAATCGGGTCAATGGCACCATATTTCAAAGTCATATTCTGGATAGCAGCCATCGCAGCGACCAGAGAGATCTGAGACAGGAAACTACAGATACCCAAAGGCAAATATTTGGCAGCAAGTCTCGGATGAATTCCAAAACTGCTCTTTTCCAGTTTGACAGCTTTCATATGGCACAAGTACCAGATGGATAAAACCGCGGTCAGTACCTGACCGAGCACTGTCGCCACAGCAGCGCCCATCATACCCCACTTAAAAATAAAAATGAAAATCGGATCCAGAATAATATTAGTCACTGCACCGGCCAATGTGGAAACCATAGCAAACTTCGGACTTCCATCGGAACGAATAATCGGATTCATGGCCTGACCAAACATATAAAAAGGTACGCCAAGAGTAATCCAGAAGAAATACTCCTTCGCATGATAAAAGGTCTCTTCATTGACCCGACCGCCGAATACGGTCAGAATCTGTTCCTGAAATATCAGATAAACAGCGGTAAGAACCAGACTGCTGATGACACAGAGCAAAACGGCACTTCCGATACCTTTATGGGCATCCTCTTTTTTATTTGCTCCAAGACTGATACTGACAAAAGCACAACAGCCATCGCCAATCATTACAGCAATAGCAAGAGCCACCACTGTCAGCGGAAAAACAACCGTATTTGCCGCATTGCCATAGGAACCCAAATAGCTTGCATTGGCAATAAAAATCTGGTCAACAATGTTATATAACGCGGCCACCAGCAGGGAAATGATACATGGTACCGCATATTTTCTCATCAGAGCACCTATTGGCTCTGTTTCTAAAAATGTATTCGATTTCTCATTCATTGGAATTCTCCTCCATCAAAAAAAATAAAAGCGTGTCGTCAAAAGAGCTGGACTTATGCCTTTTTGGCGACACGCTTTTTCAGACCTGTAACGGACTGAATCATCAATAGTTTTCTTTACGAACTTCAAAATAACTCTGGGAATATCCACAGACCGGACATACCTCAGGGGCCTCCGTGCCGACAACCAGATGTCCGCACACACGGCATTCCCACATGGTCTGCCCGCTTTTTGCAAATACTTCCTGCATCTCAACATTGTGCAATAATCTGCGGTAACGTTCCTCATGAGCCTTTTCAATTTCACCTACACGGCGGAATTTTTCAGCCATCTCAGGGAAACCTTCCTCTTCCGCTTCCTTAGCCATGCGGTCATACATGTCTGTCCACTCATAATTCTCACCTTCGGCTGCCGCCAACAAATTCGCTGCGGTTCCTCCGATACCTCCAAGAGCTTCAAACCACATCCGTGCATGCTCCTGTTCATTACGGGCTGTTTTCAGGAATAATTCTGCCAACTGTTCATAGCCTTCTCGCTGTGCCACTGCAGCAAAGAATGTATACTTATTACGGGCCTGACTTTCACCAGAGAAAGCCTCTTCCAGATTTTTTTCCGTTTTTGTTCCTGCGTACGGATTTTTCCCTTCCGCTGTTTCATCCTTCAACAAAACGAAAACAGAAGCCGGCTGTTTACATCGCGGGCAGACAAAATCCTCAGGCAATGGTCCTTCATGAATATATCCGCATACTGTACATTTCCACTTTTCCATATGATTTCCTCCTTAACCTGCAAATAGTTTTTATTTCATAAAAAAAGCGAGTAGCAATCAACCGGATTTACGCAGTTTTGCTACTCGCTGTACTAATTATAATACCATTTTTTCTCATTGGCGTCAAAGGTATTTTTTCATAAATTTTTTCTCAAATCATGGCTTTCATTCAAATTTTTTCCCAAACACATACATCGGTATAAATATTCCCAAAATAAAAGCCAATGGAACGATCAATCGAGTAATGACCCCTAATTCACTCCCATACAGATGCCAGAGAACGAAGCCCACCACCGGAAGCAGAGCGGCTCCGGCACAGCTCCAGACACGACCCGCATTCAGAATATGGGGCCAGTTACTGTTATTAAAATGCAGCCCGATCATATTGATTCGAAAAGCCCCGTCGGAAACAAAATTAATTTTGTTCTCGTCATAATAGGCCGGCAGCGTTTCTCTCGCAAAAATGCAGAACCAGCCGCCAAACAATAATAACATTCCCGTATAAGGCACCATACTGTCCGCCATATCATTCCAGGTAAAGCCAAAAACCCGAAAAACAAAAAGCTCTATTACCACGATACACAAAGTGGCTCCATAAATTCCTGTCCATCGTTTTCGAAGCTTTCGCCGGGCTTTCTCTTCCCTCAATGACATATCCATTGAACGAGTCACCAGTTTCTCAACCTCATCCCTGTTCAATGCGCTTTCTGCCTCAAGACGTTCCCCGCGAAGCAGTTCCGTTACTGTCACCCCGAGAATCTCTGCCATAGGAATCAGCATCGAGACGTTCGGCATACTTAAGCCCCGTTCCCACTTGCTGACCGCTTTATCCGATATAAAAAGCCGGTCGGCCAGTTCCTTCTGGGTTAACCGTTTTTCTTTCCGGAGCTGCGCGATAAACTCTCCGAATTTTTTGTTGTCCATCTGATAGGTAAAACCGTTTTTTTCCCTGTCTGTCTGATACATAAGGCCACCTCCTGAAATTATCTTACATTCCGGGCCTTATTAAGACAACCGACCAACGGTAGAATCCGGTCATCAACGTTGTTTTGTCAGAATTCTTACTGCCTTTGTCAGCCATTGCATCAGATATCCGGTAAGAATCATCAGCGGAATAATGAAAATTAACCGCCAGTTGAGTATATGGGTAATACTGAAAAATCCCGGGAAAAGGAAAATAGCTGCCACAAAGATAAAGCCCACGGCAATACATAAAATGCGCCGCCGTGTATTCATCGGCCGGCAGACTTCCCATACAACCATCTGACTGATACATCCGGCCAGAATCAGATTATAGGTCGAAAGCATCAGTGAATCAAAACCGAAAAAGCCGGCAACAACCTGATTGATCAGCATCATAATGACCATGGTCAATGCGCTTGGTAAGGATATTCGAAGAACATTGCGCATAAAGCCATTACTGGTCACTGTCTCTGTCTGCTCCAGGGTCAGAATAAAACTTGGAATACCAATGGCCGTCGTACTGATAATACTCAGATGAATCGGTACAAATGGATAGGTCCGCCCAAGAATAATAAAAATAATACTCAGCAGTACCGAATAAATTGTTTTTGTCAGATAGAGGGCGCTGACACGCTCTATATTAGATATGATCATCCGGCCTTCCCGGACAATCGATTTCATGCTTGCAAAGTTTGAATCCATCAGCACGATATGAGCCACCTGTTTCGCCGCATCGCTTCCGGCTGCCATGGCAATACCGCAGTTGGCATCTTTTAATGCCAGCACATCGTTGACACCATCACCAACCATACCGACCACACTGCCATTGGCCTGATAAGCCTTGACAATCCGCTGTTTCTGTTCTGGACGCACCCGGCCATATACAGTGTAATTCGGAACAACCTCGCGAAGCTCTTCGAAATCCTCCGGCAATGTATTGGCATCGATATACCGCTCGCCGCCCTCAAGACCGGCTTTCACCGCTATATTTGAGACCGTCACCGGATTATCTCCGGAAATAACCTTGATAGCCACATTCTGGCTGGCAAAATATTCAAAGGTTCCCTTTGCTTCCGGACGGATACAGTCAGAGATAACAATCAGTCCCGACGGCACGACACCGCTGACAGACATGTCTGTCATATTTATGCCGGAACATTTTCCTAACAGAAGGACACGCATACCGTCTCTGGAACAGGCATCCACTTTCTCATTTAACTCTTTATTATCCTTAACAAGAAATTCCGGCGCACCAAGGACGTAATTACCTTCGCCTTCAAAAGCAATTGCCCGGTATTTCCGGTCGGATGAAAATGGAATCTTTGATTTGATTTTCCATTTTGATGTTTTCTCAAAGTAGGCCATCAACGCGTCCTGCGTCGCATTGACATCGTCAAAAGCAAAGGCGATTTCATTCATCACGTCCCGCATCCGGGCCACATCCTCACCGAAAGGAATCAATTCGACAACTTCTAAGGCACCTGTCGTAATCGTTCCTGTCTTATCCAGACATAGAACATTCACCCGGGCCAGAGCCTCGATGGCTTCCATCTCCTGAACAAGGGCCTGCTTTCCCGCCAGACGACCAACACCAAGAATAAAGGAAATGCTTGTTAACAGTACCAGTCCTTCCGGAATCATACCGATAACTCCGGCTACCGTATTGACAAGAGCATCCGAAAAAGTAATTCCTTCGGCGCCTCGCTGAGATATGAATAATAAGATACCCACAGGTACCAGTATCGTACCTGTGACCTTAATAATCCGCTTAATCGAATCCTGCATTTCGGAGGATGCCCGCTTCTTCTGCTTGGCCTGGCTGGCCAGCTGTGTGGCATAGTTATCCTTTCCCACATGGATAACCTTCGCTTTACCGCTTCCAGCCACCATAAAACTGCCCGACCACAGCGTATCCCCCGGCAGCTTACGCACCGATCTGGACTCACCGGTAATCATCGATTCATTCACTTCGATGCCCTCCGAATCCAGAACAACACAGTCCGCACCAATCTGGTTACCGTTTTCTACGGAAACGAGATCATCCATGACCAGATCTTCAATCGGAATATTTTTAAACTTTCCGTCCCGACAGACTCTCGCCTTGCTGGCCGTGATCACTGCCAGATTATCAATCAGTTTTTTAACCTTCAATTCCTGAAAAATACCAATCACCGAATTACAGATAATAACTCCGAGAAAAGTCAGATTTTTAAACTGCCCTGAAATAATGACAAGCACTCCGAGAAACAGGTTCAGGAAGTTAAAATATGTGAGTGTATGACAACGAACGATTTCAGCCGTTGTTTTTGAAATATGACTATCTGATGTATTGACCTGTCCCTTGTCGATTCTTTTTTGGACCTCGGCACTGGTCAGGCCGCCATAGTCCTTATCTTCCATAGTTTAGTCCTCGTCTGTAAAAGTAACAACATCTTCATTTAAAACATACGGTGTGGTCTGATATACAAAATAATTCAGCCAATTTGAATAAATCCAGGTGCCATGGGCACGCCAGCGCATCGTTGGCTGTTTTTTCGGATCATCATCTTCAAAATAATTTACCGGAACTTCCGGATTCAGCCCCTTGTCCACATCTCTGAAATACTCCTTTGCCAGAGTATCGATATCGTATTCCGAATGACCCATGACAAAAAACTGGGAACCACTCTGGTTGCCCACCACATAAACGCCGGCCTCGTCGGAAGCCGCCATAATCTTCAGATCTGGAATCTTCTCAATATCCTCTGCACGGACCGTCGTATTTCTGGAATGAGGTGCATAAAACTCCGAATCGAAGCCCCGGAATAATCGGGATTTTTCATTGATCAAATAGTGTTTGTAAACGCCGGATAACTTCTTATCCAGAATATATTTTGGTATACCGTAATGATAATAAAGTCCTGCCTGGGCTCCCCAACAGATATGAAATGTGGAGTGAACATGGGTCTTTGACCATTCCATCACTTCGCACAGCTCATCCCAGTATTCCACCTCTTCAAAATCCATCAGTTCCACCGGAGCCCCTGTAATGATCAGGCCATCGTACCATTTATGCTTTACCTGAGAAAATGTCTGATAGAAAGTAATCATGTGTTCCTCAGAAATATTTTTTGCCGTATGGGATTCCATCTGAAGCAACTCAATCTCAATCTGAAGCGGTGTATTTGACAGACACCGAAGAATCTGCGTCTCTGTCTCAATCTTTGTTGGCATCAGATTGAGAATCAAAATCTGAAGCGGACGGATATTCTGGGTCAGGGCTCTTCGCTCCGTCATCACGAAGATATGCTCGTCTTCCAGAACCTTCCTGGCCGGCAAGTCATTTTGTATCTTAATCGGCATATATAAGTCTCCTGTTCTCTCATTGAAATTACCTTTTATTCTAAGTCATTTTCATAGATACGTCAAGGAAGGTTCTCTTACGAATTTCTTACCCCTTCGGGCGGGCGCGCTCCGTCAAGCTGCGCGCGATAAGGTTTCCCCTTTTCTTTATTAATCGGTTCTGAGTGCCGTTACCGGATCGCTCTTGGCTGCTTTCTTAGATGGAATCAGTCCGCCGATCAATGTAAGTACCACACTCAATACAATCAGCACGATGGCCGGAAGTACCGGAAGTACGGCACTGACATCATTGGTTCCCGCAAGATGATGAATCAGGGCATTGCCCGGAATCAGGAGCAAAAGAGAAAGTCCGATTCCAATCAGCCCTGCGCATAACCCGATGATACCGGTCTCCGCATTAAATACCTGAGAAATGTTTCTCTTCGATGCGCCGATCGCACGCAGAATACCAATCTCTTTTTTGCGCTCCAATACGCTGATATAGGTGATAACCCCAATCATAATTGAAGAAACCACCAGGGAAATAGCTATAAATGCAATCAACACATAACTGATAATATCTATGATATCGGTGACAGAGGACATGAGCGTTCCTACCATGTCGGTATAGGTAATGACCTGCTCATCCTTTCCTTCGGCCGTCATCCGGTCATTGTAGCTATCCAAAATTTCAACAACTTTTCCTTTGCTTTCAAAGTCAATCGGATAGATATCGATTTCACTCGGCTCCTCAAGTTCGGCAAACCCCAGTGTCTGCAGATTATTTTCGTAGGAGACACCCGCAGCACTGCTCATGGACATCATAAGTTCTTTCAAATCTTCCCCGTCCATGTTCATACTGAAAGCACTGGCAAAGGCATCCGCATCAATGCTCATCGCATCCTGCAGGCTGGTACCGATCTGACTCATCGCCTGTGCCATGACCGTTTCCATACCTCCCGCAATCTGATTCATCATCTGTTCCATAGCGGATGTGATCTGACTCTCGAGTGCCGAAGATATGGCATTTCCATAGGAGATAAAGGCTCCCTGCATATAGCTTTCAATGGCGCTGGTAATCTGCTGCTCCAATCCTGTGGTATCCACCATATTAGTAATACCGGATGAGAGAATCTGCTTGGCCGTATCTGTTTCCAGATAGGCCAGGAAATGTTCGCACATTCTGGAAGGGTCCGCCAGACCATTTGCGGTAGCATAGGCCTGATATCCAGCTGTCAGTTCAGCTGTCAGCCGCTCCAGATGCTCCTGAGTTATCGTGACATTTCCGCTGATCTGGAAATTTCTTTCCGCCCAATTTGTTAAAACAGACTGGGCATCGCCGGTCGTCAGATATTCCAGGAGATATTCGTCGAATTTATCCGGGTCCGTATAACCATTGGCGGCCGCATAACTCTGGTAGCCTGCCATGACTTCCGTCACGAGCTGCTGGAGCTGCTCTTTGGAAACCGTTATGTTGCCGCTGGATTCCAAAATCGCCTTCATATTTTCCGAAAGAATCTGCTGCGCTTCTGAAGTATTCAGATAGCCCAGAAAATCTTCGGTCAGATGGGAATAATCAGCCTCCGGATGTTCTTTTGTATAAGCCTGATATCCTGAGAGCAAATCTGACGCCAGCTGATTGACATCATCGGCCGAAGCGGTAATCTTAACGCTTCCCATGAGATCGCTCATACGGATAGCCGGCATATCCGGAAGAGTCAGGTTGATCGACCCCAGATCTACCATGCCGGACATATCAAAGGTACTGCTGTCCATATTAAATGCGTTGGATAAATCCATTGATCCGGACAAACTGCTTAACGCGCTTGTATCAAATCCAAAGGCATTTTCCAGAGCCGAGGTATCCACGGTAAACAGGGAATCCGAATCAAAATCACCGTTGCTTTCTTCTCCGAAGGCTTCATTCGTAAATACGTTCGTATCCCGTTTTGCAAGCTGTTCCTGAACGATCTTACTCTTTTTTGCTTCCCCGATCACATGGGTGGTCAAAGATTCCGGATAATAAATCCCGGTACTTAAGAGCAGACCGTTGGCCGTTTCCGAAGGCTGAACAATACCGACGATTTTTATGTCTTCGCCCTTTTTGACCAGATTTTTCATATATTCCTTATTATCCGTTTTATCTTTCCAAACTTTATACTGGGCGTCATATTCGTAATAATCGGAACTGTCTACCAGTTTAAAAGAAACATTCATAATATCATCATAGGTGTAGATACCGATATTTTGAGGAACTTCCACATCTTCACCGTTCATAAACTGCTGAATCATATCGTCAAGTTCCATAGAATCCCTCAGTCCCAGTGTATACAGGAGAAAATCGCTGATACTGCCGGAAGAACTCAGAACAACCACACATTCATTATAACTTTCCGGCCAGCGTCCCGCTTTCACATCGTATTGACTTTCATAAAGTGCCGGATTCGTCGGCAACTCATAGAAAACGTCCGTACTCATCATGGAGGACATCAAACTGCTGGAACTGGCAGAAGAACCGAGGCCCAGAGAGTCAAAAGAACTGTCAGGATTTACCTTATGAACGTTATCCCCATCCTGTCGGTAGATCTGCGGCGCCACATTGTAACTGTATTCTATGGAATTCGTATAAGCCTCAATTCCACTTTGTTCACTTTCAAGATATTTTTTCAAAGACTTCAAGTCGTTGGTGTCCATCGTGGAAAACATATTTGTAACCATCTGAATAACATTGACTTCATTCTCCGCCGAAGTTTTTTCCTTATCTCCGGATGTCCCCATATTCGATACCATCAAAGAACTGAAATCAAAACCGGTATTTGAAATCTGCAGCGGATATTCAGAGAGAGTTTCTTCTTCTATGGATTTAATGTAATCATTGACGCCGGTGGAAAGGGACAAAATCAATGCAATACCGATAATGCCGATGGAACCGGCAAAAGCTGTCAGAAGTGTCCGCGCCTTTTTTGTCCGCAGATTATTAAAGCTCAAAGCAAGTGCCGTCAGATAAGACATGGAGGATTTCCCCATATTCTTGTGTTGAGGCACGTCAAGTGCATCTGTCTCGACGATAAACGGGTCCGAATCGGAACGAATTTTTCCGTCACGGAGCCTGACAATACGTGTCGCGTACTGCTCGGCCAGTTCCGGGTTATGTGTAACCATAACAACCAGACGGTCTTTGGCAACTTCCTTCAACAAATCCATCACCTGAATACTGGTATCGCTGTCCAGCGCTCCGGTCGGTTCGTCCGCCAACAGAATATCCGGATTGTTGACCAGGGCGCGCGCAATGGCTACACGCTGCATCTGCCCGCCGGAAAGCTGATTCGGACGTTTGTCTACCTGGTCGCCCAATCCAACTTTTTCCAGAGCTTCTCTGGCCCGCTGCCGCCGTTCCGCTTTCCCAATGCCGGAAATGGTCAGTGCCAGTTCTACATTGGATAAAAGTGTCTGGTGTGGAATCAAGTTATAGCTCTGAAACACGAACCCAATCGTGTGATTGCGGTAAGAATCCCAATCCCGGTCTTTATATTTTTTTGTGGAAATACTGTTAATAATCAAATCCCCACTGTCATAGCGGTCCAGACCGCCAATAATATTAAGAAGCGTCGTTTTACCGGAACCACTCGGCCCCAGAATTGCAACGAATTCATTGTCCCTGAGGTTCAGACTGACATCGTCCAATGCGTTCTGGACCAGATTCCCGGTGACGTATTTTTTGCAAATATGCTGAATTTGAAGCATGTATTCTTCTCTCCTTTTGATGTCAAATGCTATTGGACTATCTGTATGTAAATAATATCAGATTATATCAGATTATCATGGATTTGTTTCAGAATTTATATTTTTTTAATAATTAAAAAAATAAGGATTGGCCGCCTCTTATAAGGCAGCCAATCCCATTGATCTTAATTACTTTTTATTTATTATTTTAGCCAAAGTATCTTTCTAATAAGCCTTTGAATGCTTTACCATGACGAGCCTCGTCACGAGCCATTTCATGAACTGTATCATGAATAGCGTCAAGGTTCAGAGCTTTAGCACGTTTTGCAAGGTCAAATTTACCTGCTGTAGCGCCGTTTTCAGCTTCTACTCTCATCTCAAGGTTTTTCTTTGTGCTGTCTGTTACAACTTCACCTAATAATTCAGCGAATTTTGCAGCATGTTCTGCTTCTTCATAAGCAGCTTTTTCCCAGTAAAGACCGATTTCAGGATATCCTTCTCTGTGAGCTACACGAGCCATAGCAAGGTACATACCAACTTCTGTACATTCACCTTCAAAGTTAGCTCTTAAGTCAGCCATGATATCTTCTGGGGAACCCTGAGCAACACCTACAACGTGTTCAGCAGCCCAAGACATTTCGCCAGCCTGTTCCTGGAACTTGCTTGCTGGTGCTTTACATACTGGACAGACTTCCGGAGCAGCTTCGCCTTCATAAACATAACCACATACTGTACATACAAATTTTTTCATGTTAATCTCTCCTTATAAATAATTTTATTGTTTAAAATTAGTAATCATTACTGATATCATTATCATATACTACTTTATACTGTTTGTCAATAGCTATTTTAAGAATTTTGTTCTTTACCCATTCGGGCATCCCGTAATGCATGACCCTCGGGCGGGCGCGTTCCGTCAGACTCCGCGTGACAGAGTTTACATTTTTTGCATCTTCCATAGAAATATAACTGATGCCCCCGGACTTCGCCGTCAAAATTCATCTCTGCCAGCTTATTGATCATATTCGTGTCAATATCCATCAAATCTTCAACCTGACCACATTCTTCACATATAAAATGGTAATGAGGCGTCGTTTTCGCATCAAAACGATCACTGCTTTCTCCACATGAAATCTTTAAAATTTCTCCCTGCTGCGCAAGAAGGGTTAAATTTCTATATACCGTTCCCAGACTAATATTCGGATAAACTTCGCGGATGGCCGTATATACCATGTCTGCCGTAGGGTGGTCCATACGCCCTTGAAGATAGGTCTTGATTGCCTCTCTCTGTCTGCTATATTTAAGAACAGCCATGACGGTCCTCCTTCCTTTTTAATATTAATAATCATTCTTGTTACTTTTATTATAATAACAAAAAAGACAGAAGTGGTCAAGAACCTTCTGTCTTTTTTATGTAAAAAAGTTTGCCTTTTCAGGCATCCCACAATACATGCCCTCCGGGCGGGCGCGCTCCGTCAGGCTACGCGCGATAAGGTTAATCTTTATCTTCGATGCATGTGTACCTGATATTCATCATAGGTATCCACATTGGCAATGATCTGACGGTCATCTGCCTGAGCAATCTGTGCATTTCGATCCTTCATAAATGTGCGTTCTTTGTTCAGCATCGCCGGACCGCTGACACAGCCGCCGACACAAGCCATACCTTCAATGAAGTCCTCCGGCAGACGGCCGACTTTCAGCAACATGAGCGCTTTTTTACATTCCAGCGCACCATTGGCTTTGCAGACTTTCACCGGCACATCTTCATTTCTTTCTTTATAAGTCTGAAGCACCGCCGCCGTAACACCGCCGGATACGGAATAATTTTTACCAAATTTACTTCCCTGCTGAAGTTCTCCGGTATAATCCGCCGGATCCACGCCCTTCGCTTCCATCATGGCATATAACTCTTCATAGGTCAGTGCGTAATCTGCACCGCCCATTGTAATGGAATCGATAACTTCACTCTTTTTCGCAATACACGGTCCGATAAAGACGCAGAGAGCATCCGGATACATTGCCTTGATGAGTCGGGCTGTAGCCTGCATCGGCGATACGGTTGTCGACATCTTATCTGCAACCTGTGGAAAATGTTTCTTAATCATATTTACAAAGGCCGGACAGCAGGAAGTCGTCATCTTTTCTCCTGCTTTCACCTTCTCTTCAAGCTCCAGAGCTTCATTCTTGGACACAAAATCGGCGCCGAGAGATACTTCAAACATATCGGCAAAGCCCAGTGCTTTCACCGCTTCCCGAATCATTCCCACGGAAACATCGGCTCCGAACTGGCCCTCGATTGCCGGCGCCACCATGGCATAGACCTTTACGCCATTATTCATCAGACGGATAACATCCACCATGAAGGTCCTGTCTGAAATCGCACCGAAAGGACAGCCGACAACACACTGACCGCAGCTGATGCATTTCTTATCGTCAATCTGAACGATCATATCTTCATCATAAGAAATAGCGTCCACCGGACAAGCCCGCTTACACGGACGCATCAGATCGGCAATGGCATTATATGGGCAGGCTTCCACACATCGTCCGCATTCTTTACATTTCTTAGGATCGATATGGGCACGGCCACCCTCAAAAGTGATAGCGCCGAAATTGCAGGCAGACATACATTTCTTTGCCATACACATCTGACAGTTATTCGTCACGCTGAAACGGTTGATCGGACAGCCCTCACAAGCTGCCGGAAGTACCTGGACAATATTTTTAATATTGCCGCCCGGCAGCGGCGTATGTCCTTCAGCCAGCCGTACTCTCTGACGGATAATTTCCCTCTCTTTATAAACACAACAACGGTAGTGCGGCGTATTTCCCGGGATAATGTTATAAGGGATTTCATCCGCACATTCCTTCAGTTTACCGTCAAAGGCCATACGGGCCACTTCCCGGTATACTTCGAACTTAATTTTATTAATATCGGTCATAAATTCTCTCTTCATTTTACTCTCCTATAGGTCAGTACCGTTAATAATATTTAACAGTTACGGTTTTTCCCATTTTTTTGCATTCATTTACAAGCTGTTCTACCAAACGCTGACGAATACTCAAATCAAAGGGCAGCGCCGCAGCCTGATAAGTTTCGTTAATTGCCTTTCCGACAAATATATTCAAATGATTACATTCTTCAATAAGAATTCTTCCCAGTTTCGCCGCCCCATCTTTGCCATAAAGCTGACTGAAGAAAGATTCGTCGACTTTGCCCGCGTTATAAGTGTTCAGCAGCTGAACCGTACGATTCAGCGTCAGCACACCTTCAGTAACCAGATCCATCCCTTCAATCTCGGCTGTCGGAGGTATATCCGGATCAAAATAATCCAAAGACGCCTTGATCGGTTTGTTCAGATACCTGGCAACAATGTTGGATGAGGTGCCGCCGCAGACAATCTTTCGCCCCGGCCTTGCCATAAACTCTTTCACCGCCCGGACATCGTCTTCTTTATTTACCGGTGGGCCGGTAAATAAATTCACTGTCTTTGGCCGCGTTACCTTTATGGTGATGACCGTCGTGTCGTCCCCCGGTTCCCCGTCATAGAGCATATTACAGCGGTTGCTGATCATGGACATGAGCCGGGAACTGGAAATATTCGAAGCACAGACATCCTCCACATAACGCACGACCTCGGCCCTCGGCCATCCAAAACCGGACTTTTTTCCTACGCCAGCATGAATCACTCCATCGCTCATCATCACATAGTAATCACCATAACAGACATTAAAGTGATATTCCCGGATGATTTTTCCTTCAATCTCACGGACCGAAAAAGGTACGTCCCTGTGACGGCCGCCCCGGATCAGAATTCCTCCGGGATTATCATATTCCAGCAGCAACGCTTTCCCATCTCTGTAAATCTGAAGGACACTAAAAGTTGAGTAGGCCACATGACGTGTCTGACATACCGGAAGGGTTCTTGCAATGGTCGTTACACACTCCTCAATGGAAGCGCCATTTTTCAGCATGGTACCCATGATCTTTGTCGTCAGCGTCGACAAAATGTTGGCTTTAACGCCGCTCCCCATCCCGTCCGACAGCAGCAGGATATCCGAATCTTCAGTTTTAATAATTTCCACCGTGTCTCCGCAAAGTTCTTCCTTCTTTTTATTCAGGCTTTTCCATGCGATATCCAGACTCATATTCATAAATTATCTTCTCCATCGTAAAAGATGCTGTCTCTCATTTTCGTAAGAGTGACTTTTGTCTCCGCCGTCGTCTCTCCAAGCAGTCCGGCAATCTCCTGGGCTACCATCATCTGTTTATCGATAACCTTCTGAGCAATATCCATCGCATCCCGGCGCATACGATCATGCTGTTCACGGATTTTTTCCTCCGCAGTCACATTTCTCAAAATGCCGAGAGCGCAATTCATGTCGCGAATATAGATAATATTCTGCATCGTGACCAGATCATATTTCTCATAAGTCACTTTTTTGTTCATAATACTGCGTTTTTCCCGGAAAACCTGCTCAAAATCCACCGGGTCCAGAATATTGGCCAACGGCATACGGTAGGCTTCTTCCGCCGAAATATTGAACATAACTTCCGCCGCATTATTAAACTGACGAATCCGCAGTTTTTCATCGACGGTAATGATCAGGTTCGGCGTCACAGATAAAATAACTTCCGACATGGACCGGGCCTGCTGATACATATAAGGAATGCACAAATTCAACTGCCCCTTATTCTGACAGCGGGCAATGGCCTTATCACGGCAGGTTTTAAAACCGCAGGCTCCGCAGTTAAGCTGTTTTTCCGGAGAGGCCTTACCATCCCGGCGAAGGGCTTCCTGGATTTCCTCTTCCGTCGGCATGACCGCCTTGCGGGAAGATTCAGTAAATTCTTTTTTCAGCAGGATATGTTCATCCATTTTTGCCATATCCTTCGGAAATTCACGGATAATTTTCTGGTTCGTATAAATCCGTGCTTTGAATCGGTCGCTCTCACGACCACCGGCCAACGGACCATTGATACATCCTCCAACACACGAAGACACCTCGATAAAACAGTTATTGATCTCACCTTTGCGAATGCAGTCAAATAACTCTCTCACCGAATCAATACCGTCCACATAAAGCTGTTCATATTTTCCAAAGCCTTCATCCGCCTCCACTGCGGCCAAAATGCCGCCGCTCACGCCATAAAGGCCATTAACCATCGCATTAGATCCCTCTCTCGGATAAAAATCGCACTGATTTAAGTCGATATGCTCCTCGGCAAGCCAGCTGCGAAGCTCCTGAAAATCCAGCACTGCATCCACGTAAGTTCCCCGGCAGCGCTCCCGGACCGCCTCCCGGCCTCTGGCTGTACAGCTTCCTATATAAATGACCTTTGCGTCCGGACCAAATTCTTCCTTCAGCATCATACCATGGGCCGTCATCGGCGAAACGACCGGAGCCATATAAGGAATCATATCCGTGTAGTACTTTTCCACCAGTTCATTGATAGCCGTGCAGGATGAGGTGATAATGTTATTCATCGTCCCTTCCTGAATAAGACGTTCGTAGGCCTTTGTCACATGGACCGCTCCCTCCGCCGTCTCCCGGATATGAGTAAAGCCCAGTTTATGTAATGCACTTCTCAGTTGACCTGTACCGTTTTCCGTATCTCCGAAAATGCCCAGATAAGCCGGGTCCAGTGACGCAATCGTGACGTTGCCTTCCCGAATATATTTTTTTGCCTTATTCAAGTCACTGACATAAACAACCGCATCCTGAGGACAGGCTTCCAGACAACGTCCGCACAAAACACATTCGTCAGCCACGTAAAGCGCATGCTCATCCTTTATACGAATGGCTTTTACCGGACATATCCGCACGCATTTATAACAGTCCTTGCATTTTGCCGTCTTAAATCCAATTGCCGCCACTAATTAACCCTCCTGAGTACCTCATCTGCAAAAAATGTATCTACAGTTTCCGGTGAAACGGAAAATAATTCGTCATCAATCTTTACACAAACGCCCTTTTCGCACTCACCGGTACAAAAAGAGCCATTTAACTCAATTTTAGAAGTCAGATTATTGTCCTGAATTTTTTTCTGAAGTCCCTGAATAACACTTCTGGAACCTTTCAGATGACAGGAACTTCCAATGCAAATTGTGATTACCATGAAATAACCTCCTTATTTCTTTTCTTAATTTTATTATAGAGTATTTATTTGTTCTGTCCAGAATTTTTCTATATTTTTCTCCACAGAATCCATGTTTAATTTCTGGAAAGGTATCCATTCCCGCGGAAACATACGCCTGTAACTGCTGTAATTAAACCGTTCGTCCAACAGCGCAATGATGCCTTTGTCGTCTTCCGAACGGATGACCCGTCCTCCCGCCTGAAGCACCTTATTCATCCCCGGGAAGAGATAGGCATAATCAAAACCGTTTCCCTTTGTTTTATCGAAATAAGTCTTCAAAAGTTCCCGCTCACTGCCGATTCCTGGAAGCCCCGTGCCGACGATGATCGCCCCGATCAGCCGGTCTGCTTTTAAATCAATCCCCTCCGAAAATATACCGCCGAGTACACAAAAACCAAGAATCGTCTCATGGGGCTTTTCCTTGAAATTTTCAAGGAACGCCCGACGTGCATCCTCATCCATACCGCTTTCCTGGCGAAACACCTGTAAACCATTTCCGGCCTTCGGCATTTCCTTCTCGGTAAATACCTCAAAGACACTATCCATAAAAGCATAGGACGGACAAAATACCAGATAATTTCCAG
>CABRLU010000004.1 GCA_902471845.1 uncultured Lachnospiraceae bacterium
AAACGCTGTTTTTCCCATGGATGGTCTGGCCGCCACCAGAATTAAATCCGACGGCTGAAAACCGGATGTCTTATAGTCCAGATCATAAAATCCGGTAGCCAGTCCGGTGACCGTGCCTTTGTGTTTCGCCGCCAGTTCGATCTTGTCAATGACATTTAATACCACATCCCGGATAGGTACAAAGTCCTCGGAACTTTTTTTCTGGAGCAGATCGAAAATCTTCTTTTCCGTATCCTCCAAAATCTGGTCCACAGGCTCCTTTCCAAGATAGCAGGTATTGGCAATCTCTTCATTCGTCCGTATCATCCGGCGCAGAAGAGCCTTTTCCGCCACAGTCTGTGCATAGTGCTTTATATTCGCTGAAGTCGGCACATCATTTAAAATGCCGCTGATAAACTCCACACTGGTCAGTTCCGGCGGCACATCCTTATTCTTCAGCCGCTCCTGCAGCGTGACCAAATCTACCGGTTTATCTTCCCCGTACAGCTCCGTCATCACGTCAAAGAGAATTCCATACTGTCTCTGGTAAAAATCATCGCCGGTAATCATCTCCGAAGCTGTCACAATAGCATCCGCATCCATCAGCATAGAACCGATAACAGCCCGTTCCGCCTCATCACTGTGCGGTAATATTCTCTTGATCAACGCTTCATCCATCGCCATATCAGGCCTCCACAACCTTCACTTTCAATTCTCCTGTTACCTTCGGATGTACCTTATAAGGCACAATGACCGTACCGACCATACGAATCGGCTCCTGCAGATTCAGCTTTTTCTTATCAATATCCAGATTGAGCTGAGCCTTCGCCGCCGCGGCAATCTCTTTCGTTGAAATCGAACCGAATACCCGTCCGCCTTCGCCGGTCTTAATGGATACGGTAACAACTTTTTCTTTTAATTCCTCAGCAAATACTTTCGCTGCTTCAAGCTGCTCTTTGGCAATTTTCTCTTCATTTGCCTTTTTCAGTTTCAGATCATTCATATTCCTGGCTGTTGCTTCCAGACCAAGTTTTTTCTTTAAAATAAAGTTTCTTGCATAACCTTCATTAACCTCTACAAGTTCACCTTTCTTACCAAGGCTCTTTACATCTTCTAATAAAATAACTTTCATCTATATCGCTCCTTCTTTCTGCATCTTCGCTATCGTCCGTTTCACAAGGTCCATTCCCTGGGCTTCTGTCATGTTCTGAAGCTGAGCTCCGGCAATCGTACTGTGACCGCCGCCGCCGATCCGTTCCATGACAAGCTGGACATTAATTCCATCCTCACCCTCCATCGAACGGGCACTGACATAAATCGTTTCTTTCACCCGGGTAAATACAAAGGACGCCTTGATTCCCGTAATATTTAAAAGTTCATTGGCCACTTGGGCTCCGACGATGGTCGGACTTTCCAGGCCCTCCGCCGGACAGGACGCATAGGCCATATTATTATCCATTTCCGCATGACGTACGGCTTCCGCCCGCGCCCGATAGATTTCCATACTGTCTCTGAAAGCCAGATGGACACGTGTAATATCCGCACCGCTCTTTTTCAGAAAAGCAGCTGCCTCAAAGGTACGCACCCCTGTCTTGCTGGAAAAATTGTTCGTATCGATCATCAATCCGGCAAACATGGCGTCCGCCTCGATTGGGCGAAGTTTCACACCATCTGTAATATACTGTAAAATCTCGGCAACCATCTCGCAGGCCGATGAAGCATAGGGCTCAATATAAGACAATACCGGGCTTTCAATAGACTCGCTGCTCTGGCGGTGATGGTCCAGAATGACCACAGTTTTCGTCCGATTCAAAAGCTCAGGCCCTTCCGTGTAGGATGGACGGTTTACATCCACTACGACCAGCGCCGTCTCCATGTTCATAATTGCAGCTGCTTCGCTGCTTTTCAGGAACATATCCGGTTCATAATCCGGATTATTTTTAAAATTATTAATAATCGGACGCACCGACGTCGTAATCTCATTAATAACGATATGGGCCGGTTTGTTCAGAGATTTCGCTGCCCGATACACTCCAATGGCCGAACCAAAGGAATCCACGTCGCCAATCTTATGTCCCATGATGATAACCTGATCTTTTCCGAGGATAATCTGTTTCAGAGCATGGGCCTTCACACGGGCTTTCACACGGGTTCCCTTTTCCACCTGCTTCGTCTTACCGCCATAGTAGGAGATTTTATCTCCGGCTTTAACAACCGCCTGATCACCGCCGCGGCCAAGAGCCAGATCAATGGCATTCTGCGCCCATGTATAGGACTGTCCATAGGAAATAGCATTCATCCCCACACCGATACACAATGTGACAGACATTTCATTACCTATGTTAATCTCCCGAACTTCATCCAAAATGGAAAAACGGCTGGATTGGATGGCTGACATATGTTTATGATTTACCACAAATGTATATCTGTCTTTTTCCACTTTGGTGATAATCGCATCATAAGACTGCATATATTTTGTAATCTTTCGCTCGATCAGAGCTGCCAGCAGAGACCGCCGGACCTCTTCCGTACTGTTCATGGCCTCTTCAAAATTGTCAATAAAAATAATACCGGCAACCAGTTTCTGCTCCTGATTCTCCCGGATATATCGCCGTATATCCGTCTCATCAAACATAAACATGGCAATCAGAAGATTTTCCGGATGGTCAAAACCAACAAGGTCATTATGCTCGGCAAAATCCTCCACATGCATTCGGCAAAATTCTGTCCGGTATACCCGATCCTCATGGACAATTTCCAAATAACACTTCTCTTCCATTCCCAGAACCTTCTGCAGATCCAGCGAAGGGAATACACTCAGAATATTTTTCCGTACGGCCAGATTTCCAATAAGCTTTGACAAAGCTTCATTCTCCCACATCAATTTTCCTGTGGCGTCAAGAACCCCGTAAGGCACCTCCAGTTCGTGAAGCAATTTTTTTTGTACCTGACCATATTGCAGACCAAAGTTAATCAATTCCTCCATAATAGCCGGCTTGGAATAAAAGGATACAACGACGGAAAATATCAGATGCACAAGAAAAAAAACGCCCATCAGAGCGCCTGCCTTATGGTCGATCACCGTAACGCCCAACGTCATAACCCCAACAATGATATTCAATATAATCGGCCATCGCAGGTACCATTTCAAACGCCCTTTGATTTCCATATCATTTCTCATTATCTTACCTCTTTTTTTCTGAATCATATCAATATAGGTAAAAGCAACTTACCCTATATTATAGCATTTTACGAAGTTCTGGTAAACACTTTTCTCTATTTCAAAATCCACGAATCTATAGTATAATAGGGGCAGTTAAAAATATGATTGAAAGAAGGTGACACCACATGAGTCGAGTTTGTATTTTTTTCGCTCCGGGTCTTGAAGAAATCGAAGGTTTAACTGTTGTCGATCTGATGCGCCGTGCCGATATACCGGTCCGTATCGTTTCAATCAGCGATACGCTGGAAGTCACCGGTGCCCATGGTATCCATATCACAGCAGACGCCTGTTTTGCCGACACGGATTTTTCAGATACGGAGATGCTGGTTTTACCGGGTGGCGCCCCGGGAACCTGTAACCTGAATGCCTGTGAACCACTCAAAGCTTTATTGAAGGATTTTTATGATAAGGGCAAATATATTGGCGCTATCTGCGCCGCACCGATGGTCCTTGGTCATCTGGGCTTTCTTGAAGGCCGGAAGGCAACCTGCTATCCGGGCTTCGAAAAGGACTTGATCGGCGCTGCCCATGTAACCGATGATGCGGTTGTTGACGGACATATTATCACAAGCCGCGGTCTGGGTACCGCCATTGAATTTGCCGCCGCACTGATCGGCCTGCTGACGGACAAGGCCACTGCGGAAGATATAAAAAAATCTGTAATGTATACAAAGGAGAAATAATTATGTCAGACAGAATTGCCAAAGCTCTGGAAAACCATGATAAAAATTATAATTGCTGTCAATCTGTTGCCTGCGCTTTCTGTGACCTGGTCGGCGTTGACGAAGAAACCATGTTTAAAGCCGGAGAAGCCTTTGGTCTGGGTATGGGCGGTATGCATGGCACCTGCGGCGCCATCGCCGGAGCTGTCCTTCTGGCCGGTTTTAAAAACAGCTCAGCCAACCTGGAGCAGCCAAATTCAAAAGGGGCTACCTACAAGCTTTCCGCCGCTATCGTTAACGAGTTTCTGGAAAAAAACGGAGCTATTGCCTGCTGCGACTTAAAGGGGGTTGAAACAGGAAAAGTTCTCCGTTCCTGCCCGGGATGCATCGAGGATGCCGCACGGATTGCCGAAAAAATTCTCGAATTAAAATAGTAAAGACAAAAAACCGCTGCAGCCTGTGTATGCTCCCTGCCAGGAGAACACCACTTGTGCAGCGGTTTTTTATCAGAATAAAATATACCCATTCGGGCATACCGTATGTCAAATGCTTCGCAATGGGCACGCTCCGTCAGGCTTCGCCCGACAGGATATGAATTAATCCATCGGTCTCATCATAAACCAACTTTGTCCCATACGGTTCACTGTATGCGGTCAGATTGGCCGCAATCATTCGTGCCACCTCCGGCGATGCTATCCTGGGAAGACCCCGGTCCAAAACCCGGTCTGCTTCCATGCAAAGATCGATCGGAAGCAGTCCAAAAGAAATCCCTTTCTCAGTCTGATCAATCTGAAGCAGACAGTTTTCAGAAAATCTCCGTTCCGCATTAAATCCAATAAAATTCCCATTTTTATCTTTTGCCCGATTCGAATGGAGGTCCGAAGGACGGCTGTCCACATCATAGCCATAGCTCTCATACATTTCCGGCGCAATAATGGATTCACCGGCCTCAAATTCCATCAAAAGGCTTCCCAGATTATAGAAGATCGGCTTTCCATGATAGATTTCCACACCACGCAGAAAATGAGCGCCATGCCCCACGGCCACATCTGCTCCCGCGTCAATAGCTTCCCGTGCAATCTTCTCGATAAATTCCGGCGGTCTGGAAGCATACCAGTTTTCGTTAAGTCCCTCATGGGTATGGAGACTGAAAATGGTCAAATCAGAACGTTTCGAGGCATCTGAAATACTTTTGAGCACCTCGGCCGCATCCTTCTCATTTGCATAAGTACGGACATAGGCCTTTTCCCCCCGCTCAATCTGAAGACAGCCTTCAAACAAAGAACCAAAACGAAAAGCATCATTTCCCTGAGGCGGATAGGTCTCTACCCGGCAGCCCTCGTCCATACTCTCCCTTGTCCCGAGAGCGATATCAATCTGGTGAAGCTGCTCAAACATTTCATCCGGAAGCACATAGGCCCGACCCCATCGCAGTGGATTGGAACCCGGACGCGCTGCCACTCCCGCGCCGTCATCGCTGGCCGCAAAAGCCTCCGAGCGAGTCGATGAAGTGGCCACAATGCCCACCCGGCCGCAGGCCGTGTCAAGAAACTTCGGCAGACGGGCTTCTTTCAGATTTCGTCCAACGCCGCAGGGTATAAGACGGCGCTTTTCAGCCGCATTCATCGTATCCAATACGCCCTGCCATCCATAATCCCCCGTATGATTATTGACAAATCCAATCATTTGGATATTTAAGTCTGCAAATTCATCCAATGTGGACGGACGAACCGAGGTCATATAGCCCCTCCCACAGGCCGGCGGTGTCTCCGGCTCCGGTGTACAAAATTCTGCATTTGTAAAAGCACCATCAGCCGTCTGAAACCAGTCGACCAGTTTTTTATCCAGACGTTTTACAAGATTGCGGCTTGAAAAAAGTGAATCTCCGCATACAATAAAACGCATACCTGTTTCCTCCCTTGAATTCTTAATGTGAAAGCATATTTTTGAGGAATTGTCTCGTCCTCTCTTCTTTTGTATGTTCAAAAATATCGGATGGTGTTCCGATTTCCATAATATTTCCGTCAGCAAAGAAAGCCACTCTGTCGGATACATCCCGCGCAAAAGCCATCTCATGGGTGACAATGATCATCGTCAGACCCTGCTCAGCAATCGAACGAATGACATCCAAAACGCCTCCGACCATCTCCGGGTCAAGGGCTGATGTAGGTTCATCCAAAAGCATCACCTTTGGTTCAATGGCCAGCGCCCTGGCAATACCTACACGCTGCTGCTGTCCGCCGGATAATTGATGCGGATAGTAATTCAACCGGTCCGATAAGCCAACCCGCTCCAACTGGGCCTCGGCGATTTCTTTGGCCTCTGCCTGACTTTTGCCCTGAACGACAGTGAGGGCCTCCATAACATTTTCTAAAGCTGTCCGATGACGGAACAGATTATAAGACTGAAAGACCATCGCCGTATTCCGGCAAAGAGCAAGAATATCTTTCTTATCCGCCTTTTTTGTGTCGACACATATATCATCCAATGTAATAATCCCTGAATCCGCAGGTTCCAGAAAATTAATTGTACGGAGGAATGTGGATTTTCCGCTGCCGCTGGCACCAATGATGGAAACGACTTCGCCCGTATCCACCGTCAGATCCACGCCCTGCAGCACATGATTTCTGCCAAAAGATTTTTCAATCCCTTTAAGACTGATCACTATCTTCCACCTTCCTTTCCATAATGTTAAATTTCTTTTCCAGTTTGTGTATACCAAACTCAATCACAATACATAAAACCCAGTACAAAAGTGCCAATCCGATATAAGATTCAAAGAAACGCATATTTCGTCCGGCAATCACCTTCGTCTTACCTGTCATCTCCATAACACCAATGGTAAAAGCCAGGGAAGTCGATTTTACAAGGCTGATCAGACTATTCCCCAGGTTTGGGATGGCAACGATCATCGCCTGAGGCAAAATCACCCGCCGCATCGTCTGCCCGCCCGTCATTCCAATGGAATGGGCGGCTTCAATGTCTTTTTTATCCACCGAAAGAATCGCGGCGCGAATGGCCTCAGCCATATAAGCCGCTTCGTTTAATGAAAATGCCACAAACACAAATGCCATACTTGGTATTTTATTAATACTAAAAGATGTGCCGAATTCATAATTCAACATGTTCAGCACCATCGGAATGCCATAATAAGATAAGAAAATCTGAACCAGCAGCGGCGTGCCACGCACAAAGGAAATATAAAGCGTCGCAAGCTGAGACAATACCGCCCACTTTTTAATACGGAAAAGTGCAAGCAGGAAACCAATGAGCATACCAACGACCGCAGCGACCACCGCAATCTCAAGAGTAATCGGAATCGCCGAAATCAACTCCCGAATCGCGCTGCCTATGGCCGAAGGTTTAAAAATATTTTCCATGATATATCACCTGTTACAAAAAATCCCTGCTGATGCCATTCAGGTCTTTCAGCAGGGATGGGTCATCAATCTACCGGAACGTAATCGTCACCAAAATAAGTTACACTCAAGTCTGAAAGCGTACCGTCAGCTTTAATCTCTTCCAATGCCTGGTCAAATTCCGCCTGTAAATCTGTCTCGCTCTTGCTGTACAAAATCCATGCTTCCGGAATTTCGATTTCATCGGCATTCGGTATCTCATATACATTAAATTCATATCCATATTCTTCATTCACATTTGTTACGTAAGTCTGATTATATATGCAGGCATCATAACGTCCGTTGTGAAGATCGATCAGAGCCTCACTGGCATCCGCATCTGTGTACTGTATATCAATCTGATTATTTGGGTTCTGCTCATTGTAGCTTTCCATAAACAATGCATTGGCACGTCCGGAGCCCGCCGGAACACGTTTGCCTCCCAGATCATCAATAGACTGAATATCCGTATTATCCGGAGCTGTGATCAGCACGATTTTGTTTTTGAAGTATGGCTTTGTGCTGAAAAGATATTTCTCTTCTCTTTCCGGTTTCTTGGAAATATTACCGATGATCAGGTTATAACGTCCCGAATCCAGGCCAGCGAACATCGACTCAAACTCTGTCACTTCGTATTCCAGTGTATAGCCTAAACGTTTTGCCATCTCATTCAGCATATCAATTTCATATCCGGCCAGACTGCCATCTTCTTCCACATAGTTATATGGTTTCGGTGTCCCCGCCACACCAACCACCAGTGTTTTTTCTCCCTGCGCCTCACTCTGAGTTTCTGTCTCAGAAGTTCCGGCTGTCGATGTACTGCTCTGCTCTTTGCCTCCGCAGGCTGTCAGTGCCATAGCCAGCATCGTCGATGCCAAAAAGCCGGCAGCCACCTTTTTCATTAATTGTTTCATGTCTCCCCATTTCCTCGCTTTCATTCATAAACTGTGCATATATTATACGCTTTTACGCCACAACTTGTCAACACCGCACCACTTCAACGCAGCAAATTCCCGTTCCAAAAAGAAGGTCTCCGAAGCACCTGTCTCCGGAGACCTCTCTATGTAATTTTAATATCCTGATCTTATGCGTTATGCAATCGGATTAAATCCTGAAAGAATCAAACCGCCGAGAATCAGAATCGTCAATGCTGCGTAAATCAGACAAGGAACTACGTTGGAACGCATCAGACGACCTTCAGCACCAATCGTACCACAGGTTGCACAAGCGGAAACGATATTGTTTACACATACCATGTTACCCATAGCGCCACCCATAACCTGCATAGCCAGGATCAGCATTGGAGCCAGACCCAGACGGGTTGCTGCTGCATACTGCAGTGTGGAGAACAATGTACAGGATACAGTTGCGGAACCGGAAATGAAGGCTCCGATAACACCGATGATAGGAGCTACGACGATATATGCTGTACCAAAGAGGTCAGCCAGACCATTGGCCATAACGATCAACATACTGTCCATACCGCTGTTGTTAAACTGTGCACCGGACATCTTGAACAACTGAACCATGGCAATACCGAAAAGCAATGCGATGGCTGCGCCACCAACCATGGAGAAAGTTTCTTTCCAGGCAGCTTTTACACGATCACCGCTCATCTTGTGCAGTGGAATGATAATCAATGCAACAAGGATAAATGGTAAGATACCTGGGTTCCATGCCCATTTCCATGCGAAACCAACTTCAACACCGAAGATAGAGTTGATAGCGATAGCAAATGGAGGTGTTGTAACGTTAAGGATTCCTTTGATACCGATCTGAGGAATACGTGTTACTACAAGGATAATAGCAATAATACCATATGGTACCCACGCCATAACAGGAGACATATTTGTTTCCACTTTCATGGACTCGTCTTCCTGAACATCTGTTGTAGATTTCCAGTGTTCTGCCCACTGAGAATGTTCCGGGAATTCAAACTTGCTCTTAGGAACAAGGATACCTTTCTTAGCTGTAACAACACAGATAACCAATGCGATCAAAGCACCGATCAGAGATGGGAACTCTGGTCCAAGGAAAGCTGCACAGATTAAATATGGTACAACGAATGCTACAGCAGACATGAGGATATATGGGATAACCTCAATCGCATATTTTGTAGATTTGTCTTTACCGAACATCTTAACCATCATAAATACAACGATAAAGATAATAATTGGACAAATAATCGCACTTGGGATAGCGACCCATTTTGTCAGACCTAATTTCCATGCTTCAGTATTGGTGACACCTGCAGCACCCAACTCACTGGAAACCATGTTGAATGCGGTATTTGTCGGTGTACCAACGGCACCGTAAGCAACCGGTGTACTGTTCATGATCAGGGCACACATCGCTGCACAAAGCGGTGGGAATCCGAGACCGATCAACAGAGGAGCAGCCAGAGCAGCTGGTGTACCAAATCCGGCAGCACCTTCGATAAATGCGCCGAACATGAAACCGATAATAACTACCTGAATACGCGGGTCATCACTAACGCTTGTGAACATACGGTTAATGACACCCATACCACCGGACTGCTTTAATGTGTTCATAATAAGAATCGCACCAAAGATAATAACGATGGTATCAATGGAATTCAGGAAACCGGCGATTGTCTGAGCGGCAATCGTGATGATGTCCATCTTCCAGGCAGCAAAGCAGACCACTGCTGTGATGAGCCATGCCAACGGAAGGGCGATCTTTGCCGGCCAGTTAAATCCAGCCATAACAATGATTGTGACAATAATTGGAATAAAAGCTATAATTGCATACATGTGTTTTCCTCCCTCTCTTAAACCCTGTCAGCTTTTATTTTAGCAAAACCTGATAACCTCAAGTTTCTTCTAATATTGTTAATAATATTACAATATTTTCAATTCGTCAAGACTTTTTAGACAATTCGCATATTTTTTACCCAAAAACCGCATATTCTTTTGTTAAATATGTATCGTTTTTTCCATCTCATTCTGTTCAATCACAAAATTAATTTAGCATTTTTTGAGATTTTTTCTTCATAAATTGTATATTTTGTACATATCAAAATACAATACTGCGTTAAATTCACGAATTGGTTAAACCATTCAAAACCTGATTTGAAATTGGTCAAACCAATAAACACACTTTTTTGCTTTTAATTTGTTATTTTCTTAACATTTATCTATCAAAAAAAGCCTCAGTCCATTTTTTAGTCTGAGGCCCACTTCTGCATACTTATTTTCTGATATTCTTATCTTTTGTTGTTTTATGCGCCGCATCCCGGATGCTGATGCTTTGGCCGCCCTTTACTTTAGAAGCACTGGTTAATTTCGGCTGTTTTTTCCCATGTCCGGATGCGTCCATATTATTTTTATTCTTCTTTTTGCCGTTCTTTAACCGGGCATTTTTCTCTTCTTCTGCCTTTTTCTCCATGCGCTTTTTAAAATCCAGATAAATGCAATACAAAACAACGGCCGCACTGAAAAGAGTCATATAAAACCGACTCGTGCCCTGCAAATAACCAAAATAAACCATTACGCCCGCCCCTGCGGCAATCAGAATATATATAATGATAAACATCTCTAGTTCCCCTACCCATCTCATAAAACTAAGGGCCATCGCAGCGCGACGGCCCTCTTATAGTATAATTTACGCTTTTCCTGTCGTCAATCTTTTTTTAATAATCATCATCAGAGTACAGATACTAATCCCAGATTCATAACGATGAAGGATACGACAACGACGACAATACAGAATGCAATACATGGAACAAAGTTTGTACGGATAATCTTACCTTCGTTACCCATCGTACCTGTTGTTGCACAAGCCGAAACAACGTTGTTTACACAAACCATGTTACCAATTGCACCACCGTTGTTCTGGAGCGCAACGATAATAACCTGAGGCAAGCCAACCATGGTTGCCGTCTCAAACTGCAAACCTGAAAACAGTGTGTTCGATACAGTATTGGAACCAGACATGAATGCGCCAAGAACACCGATCAGCGGCGCAATGATAATATACGCACCTCTGAAAATAGAACCAAGTCCGTCAGCCATCATAGTCAACATGGAACCAAGTCCTTTAGATGCCCCATCCATCATGTATGTAACAGTCACGCTGTCATTTGCAGAATTACGGAAAATGTAAACCATCGCAACACCAAACAAAAGTGCGATTGCAGCGCCCTTAACCTGATTCAGGGAGCCACCCCAGGCCGTTTTAACAGCTTTACTATCCATCTTATGCAAAGCAATTGTAATAAGTGCAACAATGATGAAAATAACACCTGGATTCCACAGAATCGCCCAACTCCAATTAATTACCGGAAGTGTGATCTTAAAGCCCTTCATAGCGCCTGCCCAACTATCCGGCTGTAAAGTGGACCATACACGAGTGATAACCAGCGCACCGCCGATAATGAAATATGGAAGCCATGCTTTCACCAGAGGCATATCCGACTGGGCCGGTTCGGAAACTTCAGATACGGACAGCCAGCTCTTATCCCAATTCTCCTTCGCATCGAAAGTCCATTCATCCTTTGGCATGAGAAAACCGCTCTTAGAGGTTGCAAGAACTACGAACAATGTAACAACGGCTGCTATAAGAGACACAAGCTCTGGTCCGATAAATCTTGCAATGATAAGATAAACAACGTCAAATACAACAGCTACAAATACGATAAATGGAAAAACTTCGAAAGCCTTGGAAACTTTTCTGTGTTCCGCATCTTTACCAAACATCGTAACAAGAATGATAATACCGAGGGTAATGATAACAAAAGCACCTACGGCCATGTTTACAGCAGAGAAGAAAGTCAGCTCTGACAGAAAATCTTCCGCACTGTGTCCAAGATTTGTAACGGACTCAGAAACAACAGCAAATGCGGAGTTTGTCGGTGTACCCACCGCACCATAACATACAGGTACGGAGTTGTAAATCAAAGCAACAATAGCGGCAGCCAGCGGCGGGAAACCCACGCTGATCAGCAGCGGCGCTGCAAGCGCTGCAGGTGTACCGAACCCGGCGGCACCTTCAATAAATGCGCCAAAAATGAAACCGATAATAATTGCCTGAATACGGGCATCTGAAGAAATGCCTGTAAACATGCGGTTAATCGCAGCCATGGCGCCCGATGCAGCTAATGTGTTCATGATCAGGATGGCACCAAAAATGATAACCAGTACGGCAAACGCCTCAAGGAAACCTATAACCGTCTGTGTCACAGCGGCCGTAATACTCATCTTCCATACGGCAACACCGATCACAAACGCCAATGCCCATGCCAACGGAAGCGCTCTCTTCGCAGGCCAGTTAAAACCGACCATCAATACAACTGTAACAATGATAGGAATAAAAGCAATTATAGCATACATTAATAAAACCCCTCCTTTTGAATCCCTTTTCGAATCCCTTTTGCTTTTTATTTGCGAGTTCCCTCTCACAATGTTAATAATATTACAATCTTTTTTATTCGTCAATACTTTTTTGGATATTTTGCATATTTTTTTGACTGTTTGTCCTATTTTTTTGTTAATTATGTATCATTTTTTTTGTTTTTTAATATTTTTTTCACAATTTTTAAAAAATTATTTTTAGCCATTTTGTCTATTTTTCGTATCTTTTTTTGTGCTTTTTGACTTTTTTATGTGGTTCATTCGTCAAAAAGTACCAATTGGTTTGACCATTCAAAACACTTTTCGGGATTGGTTGAACCATTCCAAACACTTATTTGATATTTTATTAACAATTCTTTCTGCTTTCAGGGCATAAAAAAAGAGAGCATCTTCACGAATGCTCTCTTTCTCTTCCCATTATATGCGCCTTAATTAATCTACGATATAAGGCATAAGTGCGATATGTCTTGCTCTCTTGATAGCAACTGTAAGAGCTCTCTGATGTTTTGCACAGTTTCCTGTGATTCTTCTAGGAAGAATTTTACCTCTTTCAGAGATATATCTCTTTAATTTGTTTACATCCTTGTAATCAATTACAGCGTTTTTATCTGCACAATATACGCAGACTTTTTTTCTTCTGCGTCCGCCACGTCTCTTCATTGGAGAGTCGCTTCTTTTTTCTCTATCGAATGCCATATTATTAACCTCCTAATCCAAATTCTAATTCCCGGAATCTAACATTTAGCTGAAAGGTAATTCCTCATCCAAACCGTCTGGAATATTCATAAAGCCATCACCTACAGGCGCACTTGGCGCTGCTGCTGCGGCCGGCCGGCTGCCATAGGCTGCGGCGGACTGGTCACTGGCTGCTTTACTCTCAGCAAATTCCTGATCTTCCACAATAACGTCTGTCGTATAGACTTTCACGCCGTCACGGTTTGTGTAACTGCCGGTCTGGATTCTTCCGGACACGACAATACGAATACCCTGTCTGAAATACTTTTCTGCAAATTCTGCACTGCGTCCAAAGGTCACACAGTTGATAAAATCTGCATCCGGCTCTCCGGCTCTTTTAAATGTCCGATTGACAGCCAGTGTATATCTGGCAACTGCTACCGGGCGTTCTCCCTGAGAATACCGTACTTCAGGATCTCTTGTTAATCTTCCCATCAAAATAACTTTATTCATTTAGACTTACACCTCTTTCTGAAAATGAAAATTAAGCGTCCTGTCTAATGCATAAATACCGAATTACATTTTCCATGATGCGAACTCGCTGTTCAACTTCATTTGGACAATTAGAATCAGATTCGAAAGTAATGAAATAATAGAAGCCTTCTTTCATCTTCTGAATTTCGTAAGCTAACTTTCTCTTACCCCATTCATCCACGTTTGTCACATTGCCACCGAAACGAGTAATGATGTCTTTAACCTTTTCTACGGTTGCGGCTCTTTCCTCATCTTCGATTTTAGTTGTGACAACAACGCATAATTCATACTTCTTCATGCTGCTGCACCTCCTTCTGGTCTTCTGGCCCTCTGTCATACGCAGAGAGCAAGGAAATAATAAAAAACATATCACAATTACTCATGATAACATAAAAAAAGACTTGTTACAAGTCTCTTTTTAAATTTCTGATATTTTTCTCCACCAGCTTCCGGGAAATCATAACCGGATGACCGCAGCCGACACATTTCAAACGAAAGTCCGCACCAATCCGCAGTACTTCCCACTCAAAACTTCCACAGGGATGCTTTTTTTTCAATTTTATAATATCCCCTACCTGAATATCCATAATGGCCTCCCAAAAGCAATCTGCGCCTCTCAGCGAAACATTTTCTGCATGTTATGCCTCCATTCGGGCATCCCCCATTTCAGATGCTCCGCATGGACGCGTTCCGTCAGGCTCCGCACGATAAAATATGGCAAAAAAAAGCGAGCTACTGAGGGGATTCGAACCCCTGACCTACGCATTACGAGTGCGTCGCTCTACCGACTGAGCCACAGTAGCCTGCTTTTTCATTATACCAAAATAATTGATTTTGTCCAGCCCCAAATATTAATATTTATTATGAACAACTTCCACCGCACAGAGAAAATCTTTAATATCCAGCACTTTTCCATCGTCCAGGACGGCTTTTCCGTTAAAACGTCCGAACACCTGATGCTGGTCCGTCATAATAATTTTCATATCGGTTTTTGCACTCCGGTCAAATATCGGAATAAAATCTCCTTCCAGGCGCTCGTCAGAGGAAACAATCTGCCAGCGCTCGGTATACAGTTCATTACCATCCATATCCTGAGGAATACACAGGGTCACATCGGACAATTTATGGATTTTTCCGTCATAGAAAATAACATTTTCGCTGGCGGAGGTACGGTCGCTGAAGCCATAGCCGACATTGATTCCGAACGGTACTCCATCGATCCAGCCGCTTCCGGTGCCCCAGTACCATGTGTTATCATAGGTCCATACACCCCGGCCCCAGTCCAGAACGCCCATGGAATCCTCCGGCTTAAACCGCCACTGTTCTTCGCCCAGACGGATACAACCGCTGGCCGGCAGACAATTGATTTTCTGGTTATAATAAAAGGCCTTCGGCTTATCTGCCCACGGTGTTGCAATGCACATACTTTCCGCCGGTTTCTGCAGCAGCCATATCTCTGCATTCAAATCCTGTTTATCCTTAAAGTTCTTAAAATGGCACTGAATCTTCCTGCGGTCAAAAACCATGGAATATTTCAAATGCACCCGACTGTTTTTGAAATTGGCATTCCCATAATCCGAATGGCTTCCCAGGCGGAGCCGCCCCATTGTCAACGGGACCAGCACGGTTTCCGTATGATGCCAGGCATTATCGAAATCCAGCACTGAAACACTGATCATCCCCAGATAACCTAAATCTGAAATGGTAAATGCCGCTCCGAAATGGTCATTGGTGATCAGATAGTAATCCCATTCCTTAATCCGGTACTTTGGCGCCTTAATTTTCTTTCTGTCATACTGCCATACAAGGCTCCGCGCCCAACCGGGCTCATTTACACACCCTTTTCCATCCAGCAATGGCTGTATCTGCGTCACTTCATGCTGTTTCATAAAACCACCCCTTTCATCGGATTTACAACGTCTTGTAGATTAACTGCTTTTCCGGAACCGGCTCTGTACTCATCTCAAAGGCTGCGTATAACCGTTCCAGCCATTCTTCCCCTAACGGCCCACGATGATGCACCCAGGCCAAAATGTCGCCCGGCTTTACAAAATCCCCGGTTTTTTTGCCAAGAACAATGCCTGTTTCCGGATGAATCACATCTTCCTTTGTTTCCCGGCCAGCTCCGATCTCCATGGCAAGCCGCCCGAGTTCCAGAGCTCTCGCCCTTCGAACATAACCCGTTTCTTTCGAAACCACGGGAGTTACAAAATCTGCTTTTGGAAGCAGTTCCGGATGCTCAATCTGAGCCACATCCCCGCCCTGAGCTCTCACCATTTCTTTCAGCTTCTCCAAAGCACTGCCATCGGCAATCACGTCCTCCATTTTCCGGCGTCCCTCCGTTTTGTCTGCCGCCAGCCCGGCTTCCGTCAGAATATTGGCCCCGCTGCTCAAAACCAGCTCGGTAAAATCTGCCGGTCCCCGCCCCCGAAGTGTATCTACCGCTTCTTTCACTTCCAGCGCATTTCCGATGGCCAGTCCCAAAGGTTCATTCATATCCGTAATCATCGCCCGCACCTTCCGTCCACAGGCTTCGCCGAGATAGATCATCATTTTGGCAAGCTCCACCGCCTCTTCTGCTGTTTTCATAAAGGCTCCGTCGCCGTATTTCACGTCCAGTTCAATCACTTCCGCCCCGGCTGCCAGTTTCTTTGAAATAATGCTGGAGGCAATGAGCGGAATCGAAGCCACGGTTCCGGTCACGTCCCGAAGAGCATACAGCTTTTTATCCGCCGGGACAAGGCTTTCTGTCTGCCCGATGACCGCAATTCCTATATCCTGCACCTGACGGATAAAGGTTTCTTTATTCAAATAGCAGTTAAATCCACGAATAGATTCCAGCTTGTCCAGCGTACCTCCGGTAGAGCCAAGTCCCCTTCCGGACATCTTTGCCACCTTTGCACCGCAGGCGGCCAGCATCGGTCCCAATGCCAGCGTCGTTTTATCCCCCACGCCGCCGGTGGAATGTTTATCCACTTTGACACCCTCAATCTCACACAGATCAATCGTCTCGCCGCTCTCCATCATCGCCATTGTCAGGGCCGATGTTTCGCGGGCCGTCATCCCATTTAAGCAAATCGCCATCAACAGGGCGCTGACCTGATAATCCGGAATCTCTCCGGCTACATAACGCTGAATCCACCAACGGATTTCTTCCTCCGTAAGTTCTTCTTTCCATCGTTTTTTTTCAATGATATCCACAAAACGCATCCGTTTCACCTCCATTATCCACAAATGCCCTTTATTTCCCGATAAGTATCACAGAAAATCTCTGCCATTACCGCATAACCTTCTCTTGTCGGATGAACGCCATCCTGAAAGGCCCGGCTTATCCCCTTTCTTTCCAGATATTCCGGAAACATTTTCTGGAAGTCCACATACGGAATCTGTTTCCGTTCGCAATAATTCAAAAGCCATTCCCTGTAACTTGAAAACAGAGCCATTGTCTCATCAATTCCAAAAAAGCTGTACCAGCAGTCTTTCAACATCGCGCCGTCCACCTGAATCGGAATACCAATCATCGGCGCAATTTTCGCCGCAAGGGCTTTTCCAATGATCATATCCATGCTTTCTCTTGTATGTGCCTGTGGAATCCCCATAAGAATATCATTGGATCCCGCCATGACAAATACTTCTTTTGGATGGTTCCAGACTACATCTTCCATAAAGCGAACGTTCATGCCATCCGCCGTATCCCCATTCTCCCCTTTATTTAATATATTTATCCCCAATGTCTTCGATGCCAGATAAGGCCAGGCATACCGGGAACTCACACCATATCCGTAAACAATACTGTCCCCCAGACATACTAAATCGACTGTTTCCATTTCAATCCCCCGTTTGTCCTTTTATTTAATTTCAGTATAGCATCAAAAAAGGACATTGTGAATGTCAAAGTCCACAATGCCCCTTTTACTTTTTCATTTTTAATCAATAATACATAATGACCGGCGTACCTATTTCAACATTCCAGAACATTGACTCAACCACATCATACGGCGTATTAATGCAGCCGTGGGAGCCGGCAGTCAGATATTCCGTACCGCCATACGTGGAACGCCACAGTGAATCATGAATTCCCACACCACCGACGATCTTCATCCAGAAATTCACCGGCTGTCTGTAATCATCACCGACAAGAACGATGTTCTGAAGACGATTATGAATATAATATACACCAGAAGGCGTACCATGCCCGGTACTCATCGTGCCGGATGTAATCGGTGTCGAAATAAAAAGCTCACCGTCTTTATAATACCACATATACTGACCGGACAAATCAATTTCTATATAAGTGAATCCAATATCATCCGGTGAATTCGGATCCAGATAATCGTATGGCGTCATGTAATAAATCGGCTCCCGGCTTGTGACCCGCTTGTTGTTGATATCATCCATCAACAGACCGATTTCACTGTCAACATCCGTTCCCCATCCATAGCTTCCCGGATCCAATGTAATCCAGTATCCCCTGGATGAGTAGAAGTCCCGATAGGAATTAATGGTATCGTACTTATCTGAAAGTTCACACAGATAATCGTATGCTGCACTTTCCGAAACATAGAACTCTCCATTGTCATCCCGGCGAATCCACTTCTGTATCTGTTCCTTGCCAATCTTTTCTTCATTGCCATGGAAATTATAAGTAATTTCAGCCTGACACAATTCATCGGCCTTTTTCAGTTCATCCTGAATCTCCGGAGACTCAGTCGTAATCTCCGGCAGTTCATAGCATCCGGCTTCCTCCAGCGAAATCTCCGTCTTTCCACTGCCCATGGCCCTGGCAATCTCTTCTTTTACAGTCTCTTTTTTCAGCGTATTACCCTTGTTCTCTTCTACCAGATTTACGCCATTATCATCAATGGTCAAAGACGCATTGACTGGCGCTGTCATCTCCTGAGTCATACACTGGAGTTCATCAATTTTTTTATTTAATTTTTCTTCATTCCAGTCATAGGCGGCTTTAATTTCATAATCCGTCTGCGAAAAGAATTTCATCGGCCAGAACCATCCCATCTCCTTTGCCTTTAATTCATCAACTTCATCAAAATTGTAATCGAAATCAAAGTCTTTTCCGGAAAGAACTTCTGTTGTACCGTCAATTGTCAGCACTTTCATCTCATAAGTCTTCATCGACTGCTCCAATGCTTCTTTAACCGCTTTCGGAGACTCATTGGACACATCCGTTCCATTAATGGAAGTATTTGGATAAAATACCTGACTAAAATAAACAGATACGCCGACATAACATGCCGCCAAAAGACCAACGGCACATCCTGAAACAATTAATATTTTTTTCTTATTGCTCATTTTCTCTGTCTTTCTATATTAAGTCCAAAACATGTCAGATTTAATATTCCCTTTTCTGAATAGAATTAAAACTATGTTGCATACTAATTCGTGTAAACCCTTCCAAGGATTTATAAATTAACTATCAAACATTTGAAAGGAGCCTACAACATGAGTAAAAATGCTTGTATCCAGTGTTCTATCAAAGAATGCAAACACCACTGCGGAACAGAAGATTACTGTAGCTTAAATCAGATCAAAGTCGGCACTCACGAAAGCCATCCAACAAAAATCGAATGTACTGACTGCGAATCTTTCGTATTCAGAGCATAATCTCCCGCAGAGAGAAGGAAGTGGACAGCTATAAACTGTCCACTTTTCTCTTTTTAAGAAAATTCCATAAAATAGGCAGCTTCAAATATCTCATTTGGCTGGAGACACTGTATCCAGTCCTTTTCAATCAAATCTCCTGAAAAACCTTCTCTGTCACATCGTCCGTACCAGGGTTCGATGCACACAAAAGGTGCCTGTTTTCCAGGCGGTGACCAAACACCGAACAACGGCGCCGCAAAAGTCACGGTAACATATGGCCGTTTATCCGGACGCATCAGATAAACCCGTGTCGTCTGCTTTTCAAAGATCAGTGTATCCTTTGTGAAAGTCTCTTTGTCAAATCTGTAAAGCCCCTGCTCCAGCGGAAGCTCATATTCCCGGGGTTCATAAAGTCCTCTACGGCTGATTGAATGATATTTTGGATTCCCGCGTCCCTCCATATCAAAACCTATATAATAGTCTGTCTGAACCTGATTCTTGTCCAACGGACAGCGAAACGCCGGATGTCCGCCGATGGAAAATAACATCGGCTCAGAATCCCGGTTTGTCACCACCCATTTCACCTCCAGGATACGCCCTCTGAGACGGTAACGTACCGCCAAATGGAAATCAAAAGGATAACTCTTCTTTGTCACATCATTCGAATCCAAAACAAACCATATCTGGTCGTCCGTCTCCGCACTCTTGCTGAAAATCATGTCTCGTGCGAATCCATGACGCGGCATACGATATTCATGACCCTTATGCCGGTATGTCTGTCCATTTAGTTCTCCAACTACCGGAAACAGTAAGGGCGAACGCCGATTCCAGTAATCCGGATCTCCATTCCACATATATTCTGTCTTATTTTTTACGTCCTTAACGGACATAAGTTCAGCGCCCTGATTATTTATGTAAACAACCAAATCATCATTTCTCAGAAAATAGAAACGGGACACCTGTTTTCGTTTAAAAAGCCCCATATTCACTGCACCCCCGACACATATCTATGTCAACCTGATATTAATTTTAGCACAATCGTTCCAAGATAACAATGCGGTTTTGAGCAATTTCGATGTAAAATCCACTTTGTTTTTTTCAATAACTTATAGTTATTGTTTTAATAAATAATATGTATTTTACAATTATTATTCATGTGCCTATAATGTAATCAAGGTTATATTATTAACGGGAAAACACCACCGGCGGATGGTACTTTGAGGTGTATCATCTGTCCGGGATACCGGCTTCCTGAGTTGCCATTTTGGAGATATATACCTAAGCCCTCAATACAAAAAGAAGCATCACCCAGTCTCGTCCTTGCAAAGTGATACTTCTTTTTTTCTGTATATAAATAATATTTCATTTTAAACAAAAAACCTTCCGGATTCAGACACCGGAAGGCTTTCTTTTGATGCATTTTTTTAATCTTTTTTAATCCTGGATTCTTCAGAATTCCAATTTCCACTCCATTCGACACTCGTATCTGCATAGTAGATATAATGGAATTCCTTACGCTCTTTCAAATATTCCTTTGTAAATTCAATAAATTGATTCATCGCATGGGTTCTCGGGCGATTTTTCAAACAGAAGAAACCGATATCCCAATTGAATCCCTCTTTAATCTTTACTGCCTTAATATCCGGCAGAGGACTCTTTTCTACCAACGGTCTCGGCAGTATGGAAACCCCAAGATTTGCGTCGACCATCATCAATGGGAAATCCCACTGACTGCTTTTCGCCGTTACATTCGGTGTAAACCCTGCCTGCATACATAATTGCATAATATCATCATAGAGCAGATACTGTTCATTCATAAGAACGAAATTTTCGTCCTTCATATCCCGGATACTGACTGCATCCACAGCCGCATAGGCCTTACTCTTGTGAACCACCGCCACGCCTTCATCGTGGGTAAGCGGTATCACCTGTACGTCTCTGGCAATCGGAACGTTTTCCGAAAGCATACCAATTCCCAAATCTAATCGCTCTTCTCTCAGGGCCGTATTGATATCTTTCGTCCCCTCTCCGGATACGGAAATATTGATTCCCGGATACTCCTTCTGGAACTCACAGATCAACTCAAAATAGCATAAAAAACCAAGAATATTTGGAATACCTATCTTGATTTCCCCTTGATTAGATAACCGGACATCGTCAATCATTTTATAAATGTCCTGAAACTGCTGAATCAAAAATACAGATTTCTGAAGCAGCGCCTGTCCCGTATCCGTCAGTTCAAAACTCTTGTTGGTTCTCTCAATCAAGACCGTGTTCAGTTCTGTCTCTAAAAGACGGATACTCTTACTCAATGCCGGTTGAGACAAATGTAAATGTTCCGATGCTTTTCGGAAATTTCTTGTCTTAGCCAATTCCACAAAATATTCCAATTGTCGAATATCCACGGCTTCACCCCTTTATTAAAATATAACCCTTCGTCCGCCCCCTCTATACAGACTTATAATTCTTTTGAAACCAGTTCGAGCGCCGCCTCAATAACCTTATCCATATCATAATACTGATAATTTCCAAGGCGACCGCCGAATATAACCCTCTCCTCCTTTGCTGCTAATTTCTTATATTCCTCGAACAATGCATTGTTTGTGTCATTATTTACCGGATAGTACGGCTCCATGCCTACTTTCCACTCGGAAGAATATTCTCTGGAAATTACCGTTTTTTCCTGCTGACCAAACTCAAAATGCTTGTGTTCGATAATTCGTGTGTATGGCACTTCTCTCGCCGTATAATTTACAACGGCATTTCCCTGATAATTATCACAGTCAAGTACCTCTGTCTCAAAACGCACGGAGCGATACTCCAGCGCTCCCAACTTATAGCCATAAAATTCGTCAATCATACCGGTAAACAATGTCTTTTCTGCAATATCCGGATTTCCCTTAATAAATTCAAAATAATCCGTATTTGTCTTTACGTCTACACCATCCAGCATTTTCTCAATGATTTTTGTATAGCCGCCCATAGGAATTCCCTGGAAACGGTCATTGAAATAGTTATTATCATATGTGAAGCGCAGCGGCAGACGTTTGATAATAAACGCCGGAAGCTCCGTACAATCACGTCCCCACTGTTTTTCCGTATAGCCCTTGACCAGCTTTTCGTAAACATCGCGGCCGGCCAGAGATAAGGCCTGCTCTTCCAGATTCTTCGGCTCTTCAATGTGCAATTCCTCAATCTGCTTTGCAATAATATCCTTTGCCTCCTGAGGTGTGCGGATATTCCACATCTTACTGAAGGTATTCATATTAAACGGCAGATTGTACAATTCATCTTTATACACCGCCACCGGCGAGTTAATATAATTATTAAACTCCGCAAACTGATTCACATATTCCCAGGTAGCCTTATTGGATGTGTGGAAAATGTGCGCACCGTATTTATGAACATTAATTCCTTCTATCTCCTCACAATAAACATTACCGCCGATATGCGGCCGTTTATCAATCACCAGGCATGTCTTACCCCGCTTCTTCGCTTCGTAAGCAAAGACCGAACCGAACAAACCCGCCCCCACAACTAAATAATCGTATTTCATAATTTTCTTCTCCTTATTGATATTTTTCCAGTTCCAGATATTTCGCCCAGAACTTATAGGATGTCAAATATTTTCTTCGCGCATAATAAGCTGCCTCAACTTTTTCATGACGCTGCTTATAAAGCTTCATTACGGCAAAATACTTTTTCATAACACGTCTGAAACGTTTTTTATCTATGTGTCGGAGCTCTCCGGTTTTCGTGTAAGGATTCACCGCCATAACGCTGTCTTTCAGGCACTGAGCCTGCGGATTATAAAACCAGTCATAGGCAACAACTGCCGGTCCTTTGCGAAGCATCCGCTCTGGCCACAAGACCTGTCCATTAAAGGTCAAACGATATAAAAGGGTATCTAACGGTCTGCGGTAGTCTTCTTTGTACACAGAATCGATATCCAAACCAAGATCTCCGTATTCTTCCAGATCTTTCATGACTGCATTCCGTTTTGACATAGTATCCAGACGTTCCTGGCACTTTTCCTGCTGAATAAATTTCGGTCCCTTTAAATAATCTAAAATTGCATCCAAAATCATATCGGCAGCCTCATAATTAAATCGAAGAATCTCCGATAAAAACAGCCCCATAAATCGGTTCCAGATTCTTTGCCTGCGCGGACTCGGATTACATGCTTCCGCAATAAGGAAATTGCGGAATACCTGATAATATTCCATAAAGTAGTTGAACTTCATAACAAAGCCCATATGCCACACACAAATGCCGTTCATTGTAATAAATTTTGCATTATTCCGGAGACTGAATTCCGTGTCATCCACCCGAATAAATAATGGTAATGCAAAACCATTTCTCTCAATCATCGTGGAAGGAATACAGCAATACCACCATCCGGCATATGAATCCGCTTTATCTGTTACTGATTCTTCCAGCTTTACAATATTTGAAATTTCAGACACGGACTCACATTCTTTCGACGGATTCTGTCCACCGTCCGCACCAATAAAGCCCACATCCTCATGGAACTCATCCATCTGCTCATAACAAAGCATCGCTCCGCTGATGATATGATTTTTATAGGCTTCCTTTTCTAAAAGAAGAAGCAAATAAGTTCTTCGAATACTCTCAGACAGTATTTCCACATCATCATCCATCAAAAGTACATGGGTTGCTTTTGGCTTTTGAGCCAGAGACTCTATCATTCCCCGGGTAAATCCGCCCGAACCACCGACATTTTTATTTGGATGATAGAAAATATGCTCATTTTCTATCTCCTTCCGATCCAATGTTCTTCCATTATCCACAACATGAACATAAATATTCGGTCCAACAAATGCATCCGAAAGCAGCTCTTCTCGTATCATCTGTAAATTTCTGCGAATGAAATCCTCTTTTTGAAAAGTTGTTGTCGCTACCGATAAAACAACCGGATTAAATTCACCTTCATCCACTTCGGAATAATAACCTCCGCTAAAAATCCGACAATCGGAGAAAGATTGAATTTCAAATCCAACAATCGTCTCTTTCGTCTCCGGTACATCGATTTCAACCAGCTGACGTGAATCACATTTGAACCGTTTTTTGAAAAGGATTTGTTTCTGAGCTGCCAGCTGCACCAGATGATATCCGGAAAGAATCAGCTCAAAGTCACCCTCTATTTCTAATTTTAAAGTCACCTTTCCAATGTTGGTATATTCTTTCCATTTCTGAACAGAAAATCCATTCAGATAAGAGCCAAAATCACAGGCCGTATACTTTGCCATCACAAGACATTGGTTATTCTCATCGTAAATTCCTTTACCCTCCCGGCAGAATAATGTCTGATAATTCATATATCTGTCTTTATCGGGAAAAAGTATATTTTGCAGTTTAAGATCCATCCTATTTATTTACCTCCAATTCCAGATATTTCTCCCAAAACTCTGTGCTGATCAGTTTATCATAATTCTCTCTATATTCCCGGCATACCGTATCGAAACGTTTATCAATAAGCCGAAACACTCTAAACAGCTGAATATAGGCTTTTATAAGATTGCGTCTGCTGCGCTTAACCCCGGAACCGTGTCCATTATTATCCACGTATATGACCGTGTCCCTTCGGTACAATTCGTAGATATTCGGCCACGGGATGACCACCTTCGGTTTCCTGCCCTTTGCCGGAAAGAAAGTTCCATTCATTGATAAAATGCGGAACAGCCGCACCGGAAAGGACGGTACCGGCTCTTCTTCTGTATATTTTTCCATATCCTCCATCGTCAATCCACAGTACCCTTCATAGGCTTCCAATGGTCTGGATATATAATTATACTTTCCAAGTGCTTTGTGAAGTTCCAACGTATCCACCTGGTAAAACCAGTCAAATCCACGCAGAAAATCCACCGCCCCCCTCAGATTCAGGCCAACATATTTATACCGATATTTGCCAATGTTACTGCTTACTGAGATAAAAAGCTCTTTTTTAAAGGCATTTTTACTATAGTTCGGGTAATGAATCGCATTAATAATTCCAAGGTTACGAATATCATAATACTCCACTGCTCCAGGCATCTTATTCTGAAAGGCCTCATGCCAGACACAAATGCCGTTAAGCATAATGAACCCCTTTGCCCGAAGTCCAAACTCAATATCATCTCTGTGAATAAACAACGGCAACGGCAATTTTTTCGCTATAATCTGGGATACCGGAATACAGGAATACCACCAGCCTGTATATTCAATTTTTTCCTCCACCTCATTGCGGACCACATCAATAACCGTACTTAAGTCATAATCCATCTTCAACGCTTCAATATTTCCCTGATTCCATCGTGCGCCACTCTCATATTGAATCGTCGGCTGATCCAGCCGAATCAATGCGCCGCCCAGAACATAATCTTTATATTCTGGTTTTAAAAGCGTCAAAAAAGTATAATTTCTCTCCAATGAGGCCGAAGATATCATCGCGTCATCATCCATCAGAAGTATATGAGTGAACATTTCTCCACTGTTTAAATGCTCCATCATCGCCCGGGTAAAACCGCCAACACCGCCAAGATTTTTATTTGGCACCAGCCGGATTGACGGATGAGAAAGCTCTTCTGCATTAAGAGTCTGGGCATTATCTGAAATACATACTTTGTAATGTCCGTAAGAAAGTGCTTTTTCATTATCCAGAATGTGAGAGCGAAGCAAATCAATATTCCGCTTTACATATTCTTCGCGTTTAAATGTACAAATACCGATGCCGATATTTATATCTGCAGGCTTCAAATCGTCCTGCGTCCCGTAATATCCGTCATAAATCATGGTTCCATCCTGTTTTGAAGTCAGAATAATCCCGATGATGCCGTCCTTCGGAAGTTTTCCAAGAGAAAAACGCTGAATAATACGACTATCCGATTTCAACTCAACCCGCTGAATCATTCTGGAAACCACAGTTTCTCTGAACATTTTCTTATGATAAACGGCCATCGAAATATGGCCGCAAAAATCCAGGGTAAAGTCCAAGTGTTCTACCCGTGTATATTTCCGCCACTTTCCTGCGGAAAAACTGTTAAAATAAGTATTTAAATCTAAAATCTCCTGACGAGCCAATATAAATGTCCCATCCTCTGCGAAAGCCTCCGCAAAATTTCCTCTGTAGTAAAGGCTCTTCTCCATTTCTGGATTTTCAGGAAAAACTATTTTTTGTAGAATCATATAAGCCCCCTGAAATATATTATCGGTTCACCTGCATATACTCATCGCATACTTCATCGACCAGTCCGCTCTTGCGCACCCTGCCTTTCTCCAACCAGATGGCATGATCGCAAAGATCCTTTACCGAACGAATGTCATGGGAGACATAGAGCAGCGTTGTTCCGCCATCCAGCATCTCTCGCATACGACCGTAACATTTCTGCTGGAATTGGTAATCACCAACAGACAAAATCTCGTCAACAACCAGGATATCCGGCTTTACCATCGTCGCAATGGCAAATCCCAGACGTGCCTGCATACCGGATGAAAAGTTTTTGATCGGAACATCCAAAAACTGATGCAGTTCCGCAAAATCAACAATCTCGTCAAAATGCTCCTGCATAAACTTACGTGAATGTCCGAGAACCGTACCATTCAGGAATATATTCTCCCGTGCCGTCATATTGTAATCAAAGCCGGCGCCAAGCTCAATAAGCGGGGCAATGCTGCCATTGATTCGTATGCTGCCCTTATACGGTTTCAATATGCCGCAGGTAGATTTCAGCAGAGTGGATTTCCCCGAACCATTCACTCCGATCAATCCCCAGGATTCCCCCCGTTTTACCTTCAGGTCAACATCCTGAAGCGCCAGAAATTCCTGAAACATCAATTCCCGCCGAATAAGCTTTATAAAATACTCTTTCAAATCACTGATTTTTTCCGATGCCAGATTAAACCGTATCGTCAAATTTTCAATGTCAACTACATAATCCTGTTCCATCTTCCGCGCTCCTATAAATATAAGATAAATTTATCCTGCGTTTTCTTAAACACAAACAGTCCCAAGGCCAGCATAATAAAGGCCCAGATCCAGCCGCCCACAAATACCCGCATGGTCGGAAAACATCCATAAAGAACCAAATCCCTGAAATGCTCTACATAATACCAGGCCGGATTGACCCATTCAACAATCGTCCGAAGCCACTGCGGAAGCAAATCAATCGGATAGAACAGCGGCGTAATATACTGCCATGCTACCAGAAACGCTCCGTAAATATACTGAATATCTCTGAAAAACACGTTTGCTGCCGACAAAAAGAATCCCATGCCGCAGGCAAAAATGTAAACCTGAATAACGAGAATCGGCGTTGCCAGCAGATATGGCGTAAATGCTGAACGCGTCACGATCATAACAAGGACCAGTGCCCCCAGAGAAAATACAAAATCCACCATGGTACTTGTGATTTTTGATAAGGTAAAAATATATTTCGGAACATAGATTTTTTTAATCAGCGCCCCATTATCCAGTACCGAATACATGGCCATTGTCGTTGAATTCCGAATAAAATCAAATACAGCCTGTCCGGACAACAGATATACCGGGAAATTCTCAATTCCCGCCCGAAACATATGGGAAAATACGGCCACCATGACCAGCATGATAAGTAAAGGATTTAAAATGCTCCACAGATAACCGAGAAAACTCCTCCGGTACTTTAACTTCAAGTCCCGGACCACAAGTTCCCGTAATAAATCTTTGTATCGAAAAAGTGTACTTAAACGTTCTATCATCAGATTCATATCAGGAATCTCCTTACACGTATTTTAATAAGAATTTCTACGGTGTTTAAACGCCAGTACAGCCGCCGGGAAGGCTAAAAATCCCGTATGCCGCATAAACCACACCGCTTTATTTTTTACACTGCGATAGGCTTCAGGGTTCCGCTTCTTCATAAAAGCATCTAACGCCATTGCCTCTTTTTGCTTACCGCTCCCCAGAGGAAAACTTATATAAATCTTCATCTGACTGCCGATCATCCATCCGATGATTTCATTCATATACTGCCTCTGTGCGTTGCTTAACTTGCCGTCCATATGCTCCACATAACGTTCCAGGCGCAGCAAAACATGCAGATGATTTTTCAGATTCGCCTGCATTTTCTTAATAGACATACTTTGATTCGGTAATCCCAGACGATACCGGTATACCGACGGTTCAAGGAAAATCAGGGTATCTACATACGGAATCGGAAAGGTGATATACTCCATGTCCACGTAGAACATATGCTCATCAATCTTCACCTTCATTTTTCGGAGAATCTCTGTCTTAATCGTCATGGCATGCATCGGCACAGTTGTCTTGCCCACGATATCCTCCAAATGATAAATCCGTCCATACTCCAGTCCCTCAAAAGGATACTCCTGAAGCTTTGCCAGTTTCCGTGTCGTATGGTCCACCATTGTATAATTACTTCCGACCACATCCACGTCCAATCGCTTTAACATTTTAATTAACCGTCGGAAATTTTCTGTATCTACCCAGTCATCGCCGTCCACGACTTTGAAATATTTTCCAGCAGCCTCTTCAATTCCCCGGTTGATTGTGGAACCATGACCACCGTTCACTTTTGTGATGACACGGAATATCTCCGGATACTCTGACGCATACCGTTTGCCAATTTCTTCCGTCCTGTCTGTCGAACCATCATTGACAACAAGGACCTCTAAGTCTTCCATAATATCCGGATGAATAAAAGAGGTCAACGTTTCTTCCAAATAGGCTTCCACATTATAACTCGGTACAACAACCGTTAATATCTTTTCACTCATAATGGGTTCTCTTTCCTGAATTTTCTATTATATCTTTTTTATTCTATAGCTTTTACACAGGTTTGTCAACGGATTGTGACCGCCGCACAGACAGCCTGCTGCATCAACGCAGCGGGCACTGGTATTCCTGTTTAGCGTCCTCCGAATTGAAATATGCCCGCAATGAAACCGCAGCCATAGGAAACATGCAGTAAGAAATGAATCAGCATCAACCTCAGACGCAGCATGAATCCATCCGGATTATCCTCCACCTTCAATGAAACAGATGCCCCCACATCCATCACTGCATAAAGTCCCAATACTCCGGCATAATATTTCCGAAACCTCCGGCTAAAGCAACTGAGCAAACCTCCAAACACCAAAAACAAGACAAACATCATCGGAACAAGATGAGACAGTCTCGCCGGTTTATGATGCTTTTTTATAACCGCAACCTTCCAGAATCCATAGCCAAAATACTGTTTAATCAGCCCCGGATAAGTATCCCTCGGATAATACGTACTTTGAATTTCGCTGGATATAAAGATCTTGCCTCCGGCTTCGCTGATTTTGAAATTAAAATCATCGTCCTCATTTAAAATGAGCGCTTCATCAAAGAAACCGACCTTTTCCGCTGTAGCCTTTTTTAAAGCGCCAAAAGAAACCGTATCGCTGTAGCCCTCATAATCTTTAATATGCTGTTTTCCGCCGCCCAGGGCAAAGGTCGAATAGTAGGCTGCCGCCACAGCTCTCTGAACCTTATTTTTCCCTGCGACTACTGTCGGTCCTCCCACATTTTCAGCACCGGTCTTAAGCAGATATCCCACACATTTTGAAATATAATCCCCGGCAAATTCTGTGTGGGCATCCAAGCGAACAATATATTCGCCTCTGGCCGCTTTAATGCCGATATTCAAGCCACAGGAAATCGTCCCCTTTGGGTTTTTCAGCATGCGAATATGTCCATAGCTCGCCTCATATTCCCGGATAATTTCCTCGGTATCATCTTCAGACGGACCTACCGCCAGCAGCACTTCATGTCTGTCCCTCGGATAATCCTGCCGCAACACCGAATCCAGACAGGCTCGTATATATTTGTGCTCATTTCGTACCGGAATCACCACCGAGACAAACGGCAGTCTCGAACTTTCCATAACTGTACCTCCGCTCTGCAACAATCTGCCTTCAATAGAAAGTCATATTTTTATTAATTATACTTGTATTATTTTGCCAAGTCAAACCGAATTATGCAAATAAAAAGCACCAGAAGTCCCAAAATCAAGGGTTCCTGGTGCTTTTCCATCGTCGAAGCGACGTGATTCGAACACGCGACCTCTGCGTCCCGAACGCAGCGCTCTACCAAACTGAGCCACGCTTCGATGTGCTTTACTATTCTAACGCTTTTTGAAAAAAAAATCAATATATTTTTTTTAAAAATTAACAATTTGTTCACATCATGCCCACATATTTTTCACAAGACATGGATATACTATAGTCATCAAAAGAAATTTTGATTGATTTTTTCATAACTCCATCCTCAGGGATGGACCCTCCCCCTTTTAATGATAAGAATACTGAAGAAAGCCGCGCAATGCGGCTTTTTTCGGTTTCTCATCAAATCACCAGTTTTTTCTCAGGAATTCAGCAATATCCACAGCCTTCGGCGGACATCCGTCAAGATGCTTCTTAAAGCAAGAGGTGCACTGACCGATACCGACGTCTCCGGTTTCCCCGCGATATCCCTGGCCGATGGCCAGGGTTCCTTTTTTCTTCGCATCAAGACGTCCTTCTTCATCCAGACGATCCAATGCATAAATCAATGATCCATAGCAGGCCGAACAGGCATCCTTCGGTCTGGCATACCCGGCAAGCTTTTCAACTCTCCGTGTGCGCTTCGGCGGCACGGACTCCGCCATGCCTGTCTTACCTCCGTTTATTTTATCATTGAGGGATATTACTTTCGCCGAAGCTGTATCCATACTCCCGACACCAAGGTTTGCTGCCAAACGAATATATTCGATATCTTCCGGCCGGTAACCCATGCTCTCCGCAGCATAGCTGTCGCAGAGCACCGGGTCTTTAAAACCGAGCACGCAATCCATAACCACCGGATTACCACCTTCTTCAAAATCCAAATCCCCGCAGATATTATCCACCAGCACAAAATCCTGATGAATGATCGTATTCAAATGAGCAATCGGTTTATGAAGTCCCATGGTATGAAAACGCCGTTTTTCCGTATCCGGGATAAGACCCTTACTATTTTTCAGGGCGCATGTAATCGTTGTCTGGCAATGCCCTTTTAACACCGGCATATTAATCAAATAATCCACAGCCAAAGCCTGTCTGCAAACCTTTAATTTTACCCCTGCGCCATCACATTCCTGAAAGCTGTCCTTCTGGGTATCAACAAATGGAACACCATGTTTTTTGCACACAGCATCGATTCCACTGACAAGCACAGCCTCCGATGTTCGATCGCCGACCCAGGAACCTTCAAGTACGATCAGATTGTTAAAACCATTATTTTTAAGATAGGTCAACGCACCGTCCACCAACTCCGGATGGGTGGTCGCCCCACCGGAAGCATCTCTTGCAACAACAAGATTCGGCTTCAGGCCGACGCATCGATGCCGGTCTCCGATATCCTCTGCCACCCCGGCCGCTTCCAAAATCTGCACGGCCATTTCCTTATATCTGGTTCCCTGAATTACAAAAATATCTTTCCGGTCCATTTTATTCCTTTCTGACTAACGCTAACAGAGCCGTTTTTCAACGTCAACTTTTAAGGACACCATCCTCAAAAGTCAGCGGCTTTGCTACCGTTCCGGCCTGCACATACTCCCGTTTCAAATCTTCTATCTGGCGGATAATATCATCCTTCGAAGATGCCTGATAGAGAGAAAGGATATGTTCATCGCTCATGGCCTGATATAAAAGCAGAAAATCTGGAAATTCCTTGTGGGACCAAAGGGAATAGGTCAGCAGATTATTTCCGGCAGAATCCTGCAGAATAAATCCATTCAGCAGTTCCTTTCCAAAGTTCTGGAGTTCCATGTCCGCATACCATCCCGTATACTGAGAATTCTTTGCCAATTCTGTATGAACGATCTGGCATGCGCACCAAAACCGATACACTTCATCCGCATCTTCCATACCTGAATTCCGGGCCACAAAGACCTGTATCCGTCCCTGATTTTCCATCTCCTCACAGACCATTTCACGATAACATTCAGGAACACCGGCAAGACCACATTCATTGAGTTTCTGAATCCAGCCAAGGAAAACCGGGTCCACATCGCATCGCTCCGCAGACACCAGATAACCATCCTCTGCGACAAGGCCAGTCAACTTCTTTGCAAAATCATGGATATTCTCGGCAAAATCAGCAGCTTCCGCCTTTAACATGTTATAGCCTGACATCACATTATTAATTTCACAATTTTCCTGGAGAAGGCGCATGGCAAATACCGTATCGTACTTCTGTCCCGGAAGATTTGTGACATCGGTATTAATAAATGTGATATTGTGTACATCCAATCTGTCCGCCAGTTCCTTAGCCGCCTTAATCGCATTCGGGCTCCGGTCAACGGCTGTGATATGGGATTCCGGAAATGCCATCCCCAGGAAACAGCTCATAATACCGCACTCGCATCCGGCATCCAAAATCTCTTTTCCAAAAACATCATGGTTCTCGACAATCCAGTTACAGATCTGTCTGTAATTATCCGCCTGATATCCGCCGTTAAAAAGTAAAGCTTTGTCCAATGACTCATTTTTCATCTCATAGAATTCTCTGAGATATTCCGGATTTTCTTCAAACTCACGAATTTTACGGTAAAGATCCGTAAGCATCTTACGTCCTGTCGTTTCTCCGTATTTTGCGCTGAACTGAAAATAGAGCAGCTTACTTTCTTTCGGAGGATTCATGTCTAACTGGCGCAGATAACTGAGCCCAATATCTTTTTTCTCTTCCATAACTTACACCTTCCCACATTAGTCATAATCAAACCGAATACGAAGTTCGCCATTATCAAATGACCACTCTGTCATTTTTCTTCTGCGTACTTTATCCGGCAGATGGAAACGTCTTGTCTGATTACGCACAACAAGAATCAAATCTTCTCCGTCCTTGGAAACATCAATATCTTTTTCGGACACATACGGAAGTTTGACAATAAAAAGCCGTGTTCCCTGCTCATCTTCCATTCTGAAAGCCTGTTCGCGGCTGAATACGGTTTCCGGATCAGACTCGGCATAAAGTTCACAGCCAACCGATTTCAAAGTTTCAATTCCGCGAAGCTCGTCTTCCTGCAGCATCAGCTTAAAAACCTTACAGTCGCCAAAGCTCTGCTCCGCGAGTCTGAGGCTTTCTGCCTGCATGTCCGTCCACCCCGCAAAATATCCCTGCATCGCTTCTTCCGGATAAATTTTATTCACATAAATGGCATCCACACCAAAATCATACTCGTTAATCCAGGTATAGCTGCGACGCGCCTCGTCCATAACGATACGCTCCGGCGTCGTCACGATACGCATGCTGGCAAGCTCTCTGTTTTTCAGGACTTTCTGCAGCTGCGCAAGACGTTTGACCAGCTTATCAAATTCCTCAAACACCTGATCTCTCGGCTTCGGCACCTGGGTCTTTCGGGATATGAACCCTCCCAGTGCACTATTCATGCTGCGCACGGACGGCAGCAATTTGTCTGCCAGAACGCCTAAACGCTCCGGATATCTGAGCAGAGACAGGGTTTCTCCCGTCGGCGCACAGTCTACAATAATGACGTCATATGCGCCGCTTTCATAGGCATCCAGAATTTTCAGCAGGGAAAACAGCTCATCCAGTCCCGGGAACAGCAACACTTCATCAGCCGCAATTCCTCCGTTGGCTTTCTCAGAAATAATCTGTTTGAGATAATCCCGCAGATTTCCCCACGCCTTTGTACTTTCGGCCACCGGATCAATCTCCAGCGCCTGAAGTCCTTCAAAAACCGCTGTCGGTTCAAACCCCAACGGCATATCCAGAGAATCTGCCAGGCTATGAGCCTGGTCCGTACTCATAACAAGGACCTTTTTCCCGGAGAGTGCGATATTTACAGCGGTAGCGGCCGCAATACTCGTCTTTCCAACACCGCCCTTACCGGTATAGATAAGAATTCTCATGGCTGCTTCACATCCTTTCCGGTTTCCTCCGTCCTTTCCTCCACTTTCAGGCAGATTTGAAGTGTATCTTCCTGAAAACATACATCCGTAACCTGTGCTCCCCTCAGCGTATTCGGAAGAGGAATACATCGGTTGTAATTATTTACTTTTATATCTACATCCATATCATGCACAGTAACGTTAACTTTATCCGCCTCAGCCCCCGGGAGCTTAATCGACAGACAATATCCGCCGTCAATGACATCATAGGTCTCTTTTTCTCTCTGCACATTTACCTCAAAAAGGTTCGGTATCTTCAATACATCGCCGGCCAGATGTTCGATTGCTTCTTTTCCGCGGACCTCTTTCGAATACCACGGTATCTTTGTCACCGGCACTTCCGCAAATACTCTCTCAAGCTCATCAATATATTTTTTCTGTATGTCCCGCCATCGGTTCATAAATTCGCTGCCCGTATCATCCGGCAGAATACGATTGATAAAAACCCCATCGACCTGATAGTCGTACAAATTTAAATACATAAAATTACGTTTTGTCTCTTCGACAACCATTTTTTCCGGCACACACACAAGGCGTACGCTGCAGACCTCCGGATTCTTAAGAAGTTCCTGTAACAGAACCATCTGGCCATGCATCTCTTCAATCTCATTCATCGCCTGATGCGTTGGAAGGCTCACTTTATATTTAACCTTTGACACCGGAGCCAACACCCGAACCATCACTTTACCCACCGGGAAAAACTTTTCCATATACCAGGTGAGCAGCTCCGGCAGTTTCAGGAGCGATAATGTCTCGCCTGTCGGTGCACAGTCTACGATAATCCTGTCGTACTCACCGCTCTCATAAATATCCTTAATCTTCATTAATGAAAACAGGTTCTCAAATCCGGGAATCATAAAATTATCTCCCGCATTTCCCAGTGCCGCCCCCGAACTGCCCATCAGTGATGTGATGGCTTTATTGACATTCGGAAATTCTTCTTTCATAAGCATATCCGGGTCCAGCTCCAGCAGAAATAGATTCTCTCTTACCTTTTTTACATGTCTGCCAACTTCCGTCTCAAAAATATCTCCAAGATTGTGCGCCATATCTGCGCTGACAAGCAGGGTGTTTTTCCCTTCGTCAGCCGAGACTATGGCATGAGCAGCCGCCACACTGGTCTTTCCCACGCCGCCTTTACCGGTAAAAATAATAATTCTGCCCATTTACATTCCTCCAATGTAGTAAATGAGTCACACCAAAGTCTCACTCTGATGTGACTCATTATATCACGGTCTATCAACCCTGTCTGAAAGATACCCCGATTTCACCATGTGGATGTTTCCATCCTTTAACTATCTTATCATGGGAAAGAACTCTGCAGGTTCCGCACTCAAGGCATCCAAGATATGAGAAGCTAAACTTTCCATCAATGTACTTATAGCATTCTGCCGGACAGGCCAGAACGAGTTTTCTGATTTCCTCTTCATCTGTACACTCAAGGTCTACATCGATATGAGAGTTCTCTTCATCCGTATGGAATAAGTCAAGGCCTAACTTCGCTTCAACACTCAATTTTTTCATATTAGAACGCCTCCAGTATATTTGTGATCATGTCAACGAGCTCTCTAGCGCTGGTCTTCTTAGCAATGGACTCAACAATGTACATAATAAGTCCGCTATTTGGCTGACCATCCACTGTAAACAGCTTAGCTGCAATATCATCAGCCATGGCCGGAAGGTCTTCAAAAATAGCTCTGCATGTAAGCAGTGTCGGGAATCCTTTGCATTCTTCCATATCCTGCATAACAAAGCTGTTTTTCAGCGCTTTTTCATATTCTGAAAGTGTTGCCGCACTGAAATCACCAATTTCATGCGCTTTGATCAATGTCTCGGCAGCAAGACGTCCAGACTCAATCGCAAAATCCATACCTCTTACAGTAAAGCCAAGGTTGATACACATACCGGCAGCATCACCAGTAACAAGCACACCATCTCTATAAAGTTCAGGAATCATATGAATACCTTCTTCAGGTACAAGGTGTCCTGAATATTCGATGGTCTCTCCGCCTTCAATAAATGGAGCAACCGCCGGATGTTCCTTAAATCTGTCAAGCATCTGAGGAACAGATATATCAGAGTGTCCGATATCACTTAATGTTGCAACAACACCTACGGATACCGTGTCTTTGTTGGTATAGATAAAGCCGCCGCCAAAGCCGCCAACAGTAGGATCACCGGCAGAAAGCCATGCTGTACCTTCGCCCTCTTTGAGAGCAAAACGTTCATTGATGATCTCTTCACTGAGTTTGATCGTCTCTTTAGCGCCTACTGCAACCTGTCCCGGTTCAAGCTCTTTCTTCATACCAATCTGCTGTGCAAGTAATGAGTTAACACCATCTGCAAGGATAACAGCTTCTGCATACATCTCTTCACCATCAGATTCGATACCTACAACTTTACCGTCTTCAACGATGATATTATCAACAAGAATACCTGTGATAATTTCTGCGCCAGCTTCTTCAGCCTTCTCAGCCAGCCACTGATCAAATTTTGCACGAAGTACAGTGTAGGATGCATTTCCTGGCTCTGAACTCAATTTTGCTGAACCATATCCGATATCCAGTGAGCCATCCGCTGTCATAAGAGAAACTTTCTCATGTTTGATAATTCTCTCAATCGGGGCTTCCTCTTTGAAGTTCGGAATAATTTTTTCAAGACTGTGTCCATAAAGACGTCCGCCTGTCATATTCTTAGCGCCGCAGTAATCTCCGCGTTCAATAACGATAACGGAGAGGCCTGCATTGGCAAGAACGATTGCTGCAGAACATCCGGCAAGTCCGCCACCCACGATGATAACGTCGGCGTCAAATTCTCTCTCGCTCATTTATATCCTCCTTATTGTTTAAAAGCCAAAGGTCAATATTTACAAATTATATATTATTTTCGTCCCCAGACCAGAACGCACGCACCGCACATTCTGCTCTTATAATCCACCGCTTTTAATCCGATCTCACGGTACAATCTTTCAAGTTCCCCACGATGGAGAAACTTCTGTGTCGATTCATACAGCCACATATATTCCTGTCTATATTTCCTGCCGCCGCCAAGCATCGGCATAATATAACGAAAATATATATTGTAAAACGGCTGTACGACCGGACTGTCAGGGACAAATGAATCCAGACAATATATGTAACCACCGGGTCTGACAACCCTTCGCATCTCACGCAGAACCTGTTCATAGTCCGCCGTATTCCGAAGGCCAAATGAAATACATGCCGCCGTGAAACTATTATCCCTGTAAGGTAATTTCATGGCATTGCCCTGTGTGAAACGGACATTTTGCCGTCCGCCGCGCTTACTCTCCGCCACTTCAAGCATCGCCGGTGAAAAGTCAATTCCTGTCACCTTAAGATCATGCCTTGCGT
>CABRLU010000005.1 GCA_902471845.1 uncultured Lachnospiraceae bacterium
GCCGGCGGCAATCGCCGTAGCCACACCGACAATGTTTCCCGTACCGATGGTCGCCGAAAGAGCCGTACACAGAGCGCCAAAACTGCTGACCTCTCCCGTACCGTCCTCTTCGTTCTGCACCATAAACTTCAATGCTTTCCCCAAATGTCTGATTTGAAGTAAGCCTAGCCGAATGGTCAGGTAAATGCCCGTCGTCAAAATCATAATGATTAACGGCAGACCCCAAACGGCGTCATCGATCCACTTGATCAGTTCGTTGATTTGTTGTAACATTTTTCTTCCTCCATCCTTTTGCCTGAGAGAATTGCAGCGGGCTGCTGCGTACACCTTCGGCGCTCAAAAAATTTTGAGTCTCTCCTGAGTTGGCTTAAAAGCCACTTATTAGAATAGCATAAAGAAAAATGACATACAAGAAATTTTCATCTATTATTTACAAATTTATACATTTTTCAAACTCTGTTCCAGATCCGCGATAATGTCCTCCACATTCTCAAGACCGACAGACAGACGGATCAGTCCCGGATTCACACCGGCGGCGATCAGCTGTTCATCAGTCAGCTGGCGATGGGTGGCACTGGCCGGATGGAGTACACAGGTACGGATATCGGCTACATGGACCTCATTGGAAGCCAGTTTTAAGCCATCCATAAACCGGACAGCCGCTGCTTTTCCGCCTTTGATCGTGATAGAGATAACGCCGCAGGTTCCCTTCGGCAGATACTTCTTTGCCAGCTCGTGGTATTTATCCCCCGGAAGGGCCGCATAGCTGACAGATTCGATTTTATCGGAAGCCTGTAAAAATCTGGCAACTTTCAGTGCATTTTCACAGTAACGCTCCATACGGATCGGCAGTGTTTCTAAACCGAGATTCAGCAGGAAGGCCGAATGAGCTGCCGGATAAGCGCCAAAATCACGCATAAGCTGCATCCGTGCTTTAATGATATACGCCATCTCTCCGAAATCCTTTGTGTAGATCACACCGTGATAAGATTCATCCGGCTCCGTAAATTCAGGAAATTTGCCGTTGGCCCAGTTAAATTTACCACTGTCGACAATGACACCGCCAATCTGAAGGGCATGTCCATCCATATATTTGGATGTGGAATGCACAACAATATCCGCGCCAAATTCAATCGGTTTGCAGAGAATCGGTGTGGCAAAGGTATTGTCAATAATGAGAGGCACATCGTTCTTATGAGCAATCTTTGCAAATTTTTCAATATCAAGGACAGCCAGTGCCGGATTTGCCAGAGTTTCACCGAACACGCAACGGGTGTTTGGCTTAAAAGCTTTCTGGATTGTTTCTTCGTCCGCTTCCGCATCCACAAAAATACATTCAATTCCCAGTTTCTTTAAGGTTACAGCAAAGAGATTGACCGTGCCGCCGTAAATTGTGGATGTACTGATAAAGCTGTCTCCCGCATTACAGAGATTCAGGATTGAAAACAGGGAAGCTGCCTGTCCGGAGGAAGTACACATAGCGCCAACGCCGCCCTCCAGGTCCGCAATCTTTTTTTCTACCGCATCCACCGTCGGGTTGGCAAACCGGGAATACATATATTCCGTCGGCATATCAAAAAGCTGTCCGATATGCTCTGTCGAATCAAATACATAGGTCGTACTCTGTACGATCGGCATTACCCTCGGTTCTCCATTTTTTGGCGTATAGCCTGAATGCAAACATTTTGTTTCGTCTCTCATGACTTCATTCCTCCGTTTTCTGCAAGTTTTTCTTTTAATGTAGAGTCAAATACTCCCTGTCGAAGCATTTCTATTTCCATCCGGTAAGGCGCCCAGGATTTTTTCGGCTGATTAAGGTCAGCCACATAAGGCGTCTCCAGAATTTTCGGTATATTTTCAAAATCTCTGTGATGAACGATCCGGTTCAGGGCCTCGAAACCGATATGCCCGAAACCGATATTTTCATGACGGTCCTTGCCGGCTCCCGGCACATTTTTACTGTCATTAATATGAAATACAGCAATCTGGTCTTTGCCGAGCATCCGGTCAAATTTTTCCATGACGCCGTCAAAATCGTTGATAATATCATAGCCCGCATCACTTGTATGGCAGGTGTCGAAACATACCCTCAGTTTATCATTAAAAGCTACTTTATCATAAATCTCAGCCAGTTCTTCAAAGCTTCTGCCAATCTCACTACCCTTACCGGCCATCGTCTCCAGGGCTACATACACCTTAGAATCCCGGTTCAGCACCGCATTCAGCGCTTCTGCAATTTTGGCAATTCCCGCCTCGGCCCCGGCACCCACATGGGCCCCCGGATGAACAATAAGAATCCGACTGCCCATGGCCTCAGCCCGGCTCAGTTCCAGATTCATAAAGTCCACAGCCAATTCGAAAGTTTCCGGCTTTATTGTATTCGCCATATTAATAATATAAGGGGCATGAATAACGATTTCGTCAATTCCATGTTCCCTCATATAATTCCAGCCTTCCTCAATACGCAGTTCACTAATGTCCTTACGCTTCGTATTCTGGGGCGCTCCCGTATACACCATAAAGGTATTGGCGCCATAAGACACGGCTTCCTTTGCCGAGCCTAAAAACATTTCTTTTCCGCTCATTCCCACATGGGAACCTATTTTTAACATAGTCTCTCCTTATCGCATTTTCCGCATATTCGCTCACCGCGCCCGCCGGTAAGCCACACCATCCTCCAGCTCGATATCCCGGCACGCAAACAACTGCTCTACTGTTAAAAAAGTATAACCCATTCGCTGTAATTCGTCAATAATTCCGGCGGCTCCCTCCAGGCCGTGTTCAGATATATCATGCATCAGGATAATATCCCCGTCTTTCACGGTTTCCGCCGTCTCCCGGATAATTTCCGCCGCAGATTTTCCTGTCCAGTCCTCCGTATCCACCGACCACAAAATCATCGGACAGTCCAACCAGTCCTCCAGCGTCTCATTGATTCTTCCAAAGGGCGGTCTCAGCATAAGCTCACCCTGTCCTGTGACAGCTTCAATGGCCGCTTCTGACTTCTCGATTTCTTCCTTCTGCTCCCCCTCTGACAAACAGCCTAAATCCACATGACTATAGGTATGTATGCCAATCTGATGGCCCTCTTCATACACCCGGCGGACAAGCGCCTGATTCTCCTCCACCTGGGCTCCGATCATAAAAAAGGTGGCATGAACCCCCTTTTCTTTCAACATATCCAAAAGTGCATCCGTTTTTCCTTCTTTTGGACCGTCATCAAAGGTCAATGCCACCAACCGTTCACTTTCCTCGTAAATATCATAGGTCGAACTCTCCGGAGTCGCCGATACACTTCTGACGCCAGACACGGTCAAAGATACTAAAAGCATACAGAGAGCCGCCGCGAGCACACGAAATTCTTTCATTCTTCCTGCTCCTTTAAGCCTTTCAGGCTAATATATGCGCCTGCAGTATGACTTATGCGGAGCACATGTTCGCCTACCTGGCCTTTGCCCGTTCCTCCGCTTTCCGAATCAGATCCAGCATATCCTTAAGTTCACTTTCAGACATCCTTGTATACTGGGCCAGTTCCCGAAGAGACGGCTCCTGGCCGTTCTTCTCCATCAGATACTTTCTGGCTTCACCCACCAACGTCACTTTGCCGACAACGGCATTTTCCACATCACCTGCGCCGGTAACCTCCTGAATATACGCTTTCATAGCTGCTTCCACTGTCTGTATCAGTTCCTTCTCCACATATACGGCGGACAGACCCCTGTTTGCCTTCGCACCGCTTCCGCATAATTCCGAAAGCTTCATAAAAAATGCCATGTTGCCTTCCTGAACAACATCGGAGAAATCCTCGGGAGCCACCGACAGCTTCCTGGCCTGTTCCAGAATTCTTCCCATCCAGCTCTCGGATATCTTTCCGATGACGGTCTCATCACCGCCCAAAAGCGCCTCATATAACTGCTGAAGTTCCTCCTGCGCGCAGACCGAAAGTCCTTCCAGTTCTTCCATATACATCTGCAGGGCCCGTGAATCTGGAAGCTCTTCATCCGCTTTCGATTCCGCCGACCTGGAAACTGCGCCATTTTCTATTGCCTCTGCCGTTTCACTTTCTGCTTCCGCCTGAGAATCCTCCCCGGCCTCCGGCTTCAACAGATATTCCAGCACCATTTCCTGCTGCTTTTCATTTAATTCCATTTTATGAAAATAACTGAGAATCTCTTCTCTGGATAAAGGTTCCGAGGCCGTCCGGATAATCTCAGACACCTCCCGAATCGTTTCCGTAAATGTATTCTGATCTAACATAAAATAACCTTCCTTTTTCGCTAAGTGTTCACAGTATACCACAAAAAATCTGTTTGGAACAAGGACATTCGGTTATTCCTTATATTAATTTATCAAAGAATACTACAAAAGGCGGAACCAATTCCTTAAAAAATCAATTCCGCCGCTTTATCTTTCGTATATTCATTTTCCTATCTCTCCGCTAACTTCCGCTCCAGCTCTGCAATCCGCTGTTCAAAACTTTCCGCCTGACACTGCATCTGCTGTTTTGCGGCTTCAAGCTCTGCATCTTTCTCTTGCTTCACCGCCTCAAGCTCCGCATCTTTTTGCTGGATTGCCTGCTCCTGTGCATCGATCTTCTCCTGCATCTGGTCGATCATCAGCTTCACCGTGTTCCGGTCCATCTCCAACAGCTCTTTTGAAAATATCTCCATAAGGCCCTCCACATTCCGACATAACTCAAAAACATCTTCATACAGGGCCGTAAATTCCGGATATCCCTCGATCAATCGGAAGATCATCTCCGGCTCATCCCGGCAGAAGAAGGTCAGCCATGCCTCTAACCTGTCATGTATCCTGTCCCCTTCATTGTGCTGTTTTTTCTTAAAGATGTCAAGAGCTATGTAAGTAAATTTCTGGGGTATTTTCAGTTTCAGACCGCTGTCGGATGTCTGCTCGAAACAGTGACGGTAAACTCCCGGATAAGCATGAAATTCCTCCGGGCTGTGTTCAAAAAGAACGATCGTGTACACCGTCCGTATGTCCCGGTAGCTGAACTGTTTCTTCCGCTCATCCCGCAGCCGTTTGTACTGGCGCAGAAGGAGGTCCGCCGAATAGCAGGCGCTCCGCTCCCCGGGAAACAGGTAGCCGATCTTCTGCACCTCCACATTGGCGATCCGGCCGTCTTCAAACTCTACGACGATATCCAATACCAACAGGGAACTTTCATCCGTCAGTCGGGTCGTGTCATTGGGGAGCGCCATCTTTACCCGGAGCGGGGCTCCTAAAACCGCTGATAGGAAATCGCTCAGACGCTGCGGGGCATACTCCGGATCCATGACTTCTTTGAAAAAAGCGTCATAGAGCATCTTGACGCCCCGGGCCCCGGTACACATATCAAGGAATTCCTCCTGTTCTTCATTTTTCCATGAGTGGTAAGTTTTTTTCAGATGTTCCTCTCCATCGATCTTTTTCAGGACTTCTTCCCGGCTCCGCAACATCGGAAAACAGTCCTTTAAGTTGTTTGCCACAGGCATTTCTCCCTTCTTTTTTCATTATTTCTTTTTCCATCCATTCTTGAATATACTGCTTTGAACAAAGCTTTGATCAAAAAGATCTCTCCGAGTCTTTCCACGTTCCCGGGAGTAAAGGAATCTATTTCGGTCGGCCAGAGGGGCCTTCCGGATATGCCTATTTTAACACGGCCGGCACATAAGGTTCAATCATCATCCATCGATGGATTTTGACAAAAAAACTTATATAGCATTTCACCCCAACAAGAAATGCCATGGAAATCTTTTTCCATGGCATTTCTATCGTTTGTTATATGAACCTATTCATAGCTGTACGGCTGCGGCTCACCGAGAAGCTCTTCGCCCAATGTCTCGCCTTCTGTTTCAGACTCTGTCTCGGATATGGTCTGAGTTTCACTCTCTGTCATACTTTCCAGAACGGTCTCTGTTTCAGACTCTGTCTCTAATTCCGTTTCTGTCTCGGATTCCGTTTCTGTCTCGGATTCCAGTTCATGATCCAGACGGGTCACATTAATGACATAAGTCTGAGTATTACCTGCCGGAGCTGTGACAAGAATTTCAAAGTGATTCTCACCGATAGCTAACATCAGGTCTTCTGGTGCTGTGATTACACTATCTTCTTCCATCGGTACTGCGGAATAGATAAACATTTCCATGTCTACGCCAACTTCCACATTATACTCATACACATCCGGGCTGAACTTTTCTTCCAGCTTCTGTACACCGGCGATCATCAGCTCTTTAATGCGGGCATCCTCGGAAATTGCCGTATTTACGACGACTTCGAGGGATGTGGAATCACCTTCCAGACTGAGCATATCCAGAGATTCATACTGCTCAATGTAAGCATCATAAAGACTGATATCCGTTGCGCCGACTTCCAGCGCTTTAAACGTCAACTCATAGGTACGCTCTGTCTCGCCATAGGCCAGTGTCTCGATGATCTGTATCTCACCATTGGCTCCTGTCGCCAGGTCGGTGGATGTTCCCACCAACTCAAGCTTTTCAGGATCATAGGATAAATCTGCTTTGATATAGCTCATTGCCTCGCTGCTGCTCGCTGTCACAAGCACTTTGACTTCATCGTCTTTTCCCACTGTCGGAGATTCTACGGATACGGTCATCTGAGTTCCCGATGCATTTGTCTGCATTCCGGTAAATACCACACCGCCGACCACTGCACAGAGGGTTAAAACCGTTGCACATATGATAGAAATTATTTTTTTATTCATGGTCTTTCTCCTTTTCTACTGACGATAAATATTCAGTGTATAGGTTGTCTGAGTGCCGTTTCCTGCCTGGCATACGACCTCGATAACGTTGTTGCCCGGATTCAGTGCATGATATCCTGCACCGGATATGATCGTTCCGTATCTGCTGACTGGTGTTGCGGAAATATCGACTCCAGACTCTCTTGTAACTGCATTGTAATTCAGCTTGTTATAAGTAAATGTCTGGTTAAAGCCAATGCTGCCGTTGTTCAATGTCAAGCTCTTAATGTAGCTGTTCGGATTTCCTGTAACAGCCGGAATCGATGCCACGCTTTCAGGCATATTCTGGTATACCGGAATAATAAATGTAATCGGACTCTCCAAAGTTCCTGTGCTCTTGTAAGCATCATAACGTAAAGAACCTTCAGAAGATGGTGCCTGAATATTGGTCATATACTGATGTTCAAAATACTGTGGATTAACTACATTAAATTTCTGGAAGTAAACCGTATTTTGTCCCACATTAATATAAGCCTGACCAAGGAACTCTGCACCGCCGACAATAGATAACCAAGGACTTGTCCACGGACGGCGCCATGTTCCAGGCTGTTTCGCATACTCAATACCATACTGTAAAGCATTTCCTTCACCGCTGGCATAAGCACCAATGCTGAAGAAATTGTAGTAGCCATAAGTTCCGTCAACGGCAGAGCTTCCTCCGCCGACTTCCTGCCGACATCTTGCTGCCAGGAAATATGGACTCACACCAGAAATCTGTCCGGCTTCCATAAAGGTATCCACATAGGTGTAATATTTTCCGTTGTAGTTATATCCCTTGCCGTCAGACATAAACGTATTGCTCAGGATACCTGCAACCACATCTCTGTTCTGAGATGACTCATAAGACTGGGTCTCAAACATGAAAATCTGCTTTTCATCCAGGAAGTTTCTCGGATCCATATAGTAAGCGATCAATTCTCTGGAAGCACCCTTCCATGCCGATCCATCCTTATCCACATACGTATCGGTCGCCCAGTCATAATCTCCAGGAGCTGTCGATAACCAGGAGAAAGGCGTCGTATCCGTTATATTGACCATGGAACGATTACCGCTATTCTGTCTGTCCACTGCATAATTGAAATCCACATCCACGTTCTTTGCAACAAAGCTCCAATTTGGATGCTGATTATGAACATGTCTTAACGCATTTCTGTAGCTTTCCGGGAAAGCCTCAAGCTGTTTTTCAAATTCTTCATCTGTCGGTCCCGTATACGGATTATCATTACTGCCGACAATATGAACGAACTCTTTGCTCATATAACCTTTTTTCAATACGCCGTTTACAACACAGGAGACTTCATACCAGTCACCTTCAATGCCTAAAATATTTACCTGCGTACCGAGATATACAAGGCCCTGTGTACCGTAATTTGTTCCCGGTCCGGTACGGAAATTCAGGCCGTCCGCCGTCGTTATACCTGTTTTTCCAACTGGATCCGTATTGTTATTATTGTTATTATTATTGTTGTTATTGTTGTTATCAACAATCGTAATAAACTCGGCTGAAACATAACCTTCCCGGTTTGTTCCATTTAAAACACATGAAATCTTATACCATCCGTTTTCCTCACCAATAATAGTGACAGAAGCGTTCTGGTAGATCAGACCAATCGCTGAATGATTGGTGCCGGCCCCGGTACGGACATTCAATGCATCCGCATTGACAACACCATTTTTCTTTTCATAAGTTGGTGTCGTTGGCTCCGGATTCGTATTACCGCCATTATTTCCACCGGAATTATTTTCATTCGTTCTGGTAATATATTCGGCTGCAACATAACCGGTGGTCTCGCTGCCGTTGACCGTACATTTTACCTGATACCAGGAGCCTACCTGAGAAAGAATCTCCACCTGCTCATTTTTGCGAATCAGGCCAATGGCACTGTTATTTGTGCCGGCTCCGGTACGGACATTCAATGCATCTGCATTTACGACGCCCTTGCCGATTGGCGTTGCCGTATTGTTGTTATTATTATTGTTATTGTTATCCGATGTCTTTGAAATGTATTCGGCGTAAACATAACCTGTCTGGGTACTGCCATTGATGGAACACCGTACTTTATACCAGGAACCTTCCTGACCAAGGATTTCCACCGACTCATTCTGACGGATAATACCTAAAACCGAGTCATTCGTGCTGGCACCGGAACGAACATTCAATGCGTCCACGTTGACAACGCCGGCTGCTACTACCGGTTCGGCACCGCTGTTATTATTATTATTGTTGTTGTTATTATTGTTATTATTGCCTGAATCGCCGTCCATCTGAACGTACTGGCTATGTACATATCCGGTCTGAATCGTTCCGTCCATCTGGCATGTTACTTTATACCATTCACCATGGACAGAGATTACAGTCAGACGTGTTCCCTGAGCCACACTGCCCATACGGGAAAAATTCGTTCCTGCACCGGTACGAACATTCAGCCAGTCGGCTGTGATCGTTCCGGCCGAACTGCTTGGACGCGTCGGCGTATCTGAAACAATATTCGAGATAAAGTCACCCCTAACATATCCCGAAACCGCTCCGGACACCTTGTACCATGTATAACCATCTGAGCCCTGTACCGTCTCCAGTATGCTGAGTGTCTGTCCCTGAGTCACTGTTCCCACACGGGAATATCCTGTGCCTGCCCCAGAACGGACATTCAATGCATCTGCGTTGACAGTTCCCGTCGTGGCCGCATTCGCTCTCAGCGGACCAATTCCCGCTGCGCAGGAAATGACCATCGATGTCACCAACGCATAGACAAGGCCCTTATTGAAGCCACTGAACTTTTTCATAATGTCCTCCCTGTTGATTTATTACAAATCTATTACATATTTACTACAATTATGGCATAAAAGATTAAAATAATCAACTGTTTTTCGCATTTTTATTTAAAAACTATGTTTTTAGTGGCATAAAAACGGCATTCACTCCATACAGAAGCGAATGCCGCATTCATTTTTTTATTTTTCAATCAGGCTTTTCCAACGGAACCAAATAATTCCATCTTTTCAAGAACGGTAGCGCGGATAGCATCAGCACCTGGTTTTAATAATTTACGAGGATCATAACCCTTGCCCTGTAAATCTTTGCCTTCTTCGATATATTTACGGGTAGCGTCTGCAAAAGCAAGCTGGCATTCCGTATTTACATTGATCTTAGCAACGCCCAGGGAGATGGCTTTTTTAATCATATCATCCGGGATACCTGTACCACCGTGAAGTACCAGAGGCATATCGCCTGTAAGCTGCTGAACCGCATCCAGTGTCTCAAAGCTCAGTCCCTGCCAGTTAGCCGGATATTTGCCATGGATATTACCAATACCTGCTGCAAGCATGTCCACGCCCAGATCAGCGATCATCTTGCATTCCTGCGGATCCGCACATTCACCTGCACCGATCACGCCGTCTTCTTCACCACCAATAGAACCAACCTCTGCTTCCAGAGACATTCCTTTTTCACGGCAGATTTTTACAAGTTCTTTTGTCTTTTCAACATTTTCTTCGATTGGATATTTGGAGCCGTCGAACATGATGGAAGAAAATCCTGCTTCCACGCATTTCAGACATCCTTCGTAAGTTCCATGATCCAGATGGATCGCTACAGGAACCGTAATTCCCAATTCTTCAATCATAGCTCCAGCCATTGCTGCAACTGTCTTAAATCCGGTCATGTACTTTCCAGCGCCCTCAGAAACACCAAGGATAACCGGAGATTTTGCTTCTTCTGCTGCCAGCAGAATTTCTTTTGTCCATTCCAGGTTATTAATATTAAACTGGCCAACAGCATAGTGACCGGCTACGGCCTTTTTTAACATTTCTTCTGCAGATACAAACATGTTTAAACCCTCCATAATCTTCTTTTTTGTTAGTAGTTACTTAAAATTTTACTCTCAAATGAGGAAAAAATCAATTAAATACCGGAAAATCAATGTTCTTTCGCACGAACATTAATCTCGATGGTACAATCAGAGATAAAACCTTCGTTGATTTCCAGAGCATACTCGGTCTGGGCATGAATATTTTTCTCTGTTTCTTCCAACTCTACACTGAACGTATTGAAACAGACTTCCATCATTCCATAAGGCGTCCGGTATACAACCATATTTTTCGTGTTCGCCTCAAATACCATATGCGCACTGTGGGAACCATGTTTGATCAGATCGATTCGCTCCGGACTCATTTTCAACGTATTGCTCATCTGCTCGCCGGTTTCCGGTATCATCTCATCATACAAAATATAATGTTTCCCATTTCTGAAATAATAATTCCCGGTGGTAATCATCTCTGTAGCGCCGTCCTCACCATATTCGTGCTGAACACCTTTAATTGATACGATTACTTTATCTGTCATTATGTATACCCATCCTTCATCAATTCTGATTAATAATTTTCAATCGGCACCAGCCGTGTCGGCACCAGATCCACAGGCAAGATAGAATTGGCAAAATTGGTAAACCGTTCCGCGCCGTCACTGACAAAAAAGTGATAGGATGGCTCCCCGGTCTCCCGGTATATACCTTCTTCTTTCAATAATTCTCTCAGACTGCATGCCGTTTCATAAGCCGGATTCACCAATGTCACACCATCACCTACAAGCCGGCCAATCGTTTTTCTGAGCAGCGGATAGTGGGTACAGCCAAGAACAAGTGTATCCACATCTGAAGCCTGCAGAGACTTTAAATACCGTCTCGCCACCTCATCCGTCACCGGATCATCGGTCCATCCCTCTTCCACCAGGGACACAAACAACGGGCAGGCCTTCTGAACGACCTGTATCTCCGGATCGTACTCATGAATGACTTTCGGATAAATGCCGCTGCCGATCGTACCCTCTGTGGCTATGATTCCTATACGTTTATTCCTTGTGGCATTCACTGCGGTCACGGCTCCTGGCCGAACCACACCGATGATCGGTATGTCCAGCTTTTCCTTCAACACATCCAGCGCATAGGAAGTTGCCGTATTACATGCCACTACAATCGCCTTCACCTGCTTTGTTTTTAAAAAATGAACAATCTGTTCCGAATAATTTATAATCGTGTCTCTCGACTTTGTACCATAAGGTACCCGGGCCGTATCTCCAAAATAGACAATATTTTCCGAAGGAAGCTGTCTTATAATTTCACGAACCACCGTCAGACCGCCGACACCGGAATCAAAAACACCAATCGGTGCATCTATCTGCATCCTTCGGACCTCCTATCTCACATACCGCTCAAATGCCAATTGAATCATCTTATCGACAAGCGCTCCATTGTCAAGCCCTTTTTCATTCCAAAGCATCGGATACATACTAATAGAAGTGAATCCCGGCATGGTATTGATTTCATTGAAAACCACTTCGTTCGTATCCTTTTCCATAAAGAAATCCACACGGGCGCATCCAAAACCATCCAATGCCTTAAAAATCTGTACGGCATCCTTACGAACTTCCTCCATCTTTCCTTCCGGAAATACCGGATGTAAATCCGTTTTCGATTCCTGATTGTTGTATTTGGCGTCAAAGGTATAAAAATCTTCCGCTGAGAGTACCTCACCCACATCGGAAGCCTCCGGCGCATAACCGCCGAGAACCGCACATTCAATTTCCCGTCCCACAATGGCTTCCTCCACAAGAATATGAATGTCATGCTTGATTGCTTCCTTTAAAGCCGCTGTCAATTCTTCTCTGTTGACGGCCTTATTCACCCCTACGGAAGAACCGGCTTTTGACGGTTTCACAAACACCGGATAAGGCAGAGCAGCTTCCACCTTTTCCACACAGCCATCGATATTCCGCATTTCGATATGATTGATCGGCACATACTTTGCCTGACGGATATTCAGATCATCCACAATAATCTTCGTATACCACTTATCCATGGAAACACTGGATGCCAGAACACCGCAGCCCACATATGGAATCTTAGCCAGCTCAAACAGGCCCTGAATCGTTCCGTCTTCACCATACATTCCGTGAAGCACAGGAAAGATCACATCTACTCTCTGTTTCCAGCTCCGTCCGTCCTCTGAAAGAATCAGTCCGTGATCCTGTTCATCCGGCGAGAGGATGGCCTGTACCTTACTGTTTCTCCACACGCCGCTTTCCACATCGTCCATAGAGTCTGCCAGCAGCCAGCGGCCTTCCTTTGTAATTCCGACCAGGACCACATCATACTTTTCCCTGTCCAGGGCTTTCATGATCGTCAGCCCCGACATACAGGAAACATCATGTTCGGAGGACTGACCGCCAAACACTACAGCTACAGTTAATTTATTATTCATGTTTTGCACCTCGGTTATCTATCCATATTTATGGTATTGTAGTTTTTTATCTATTGTACCTGATTCACTCTAATTATTCAACTGCTTTCTTCCTCCGAAATACCTGTCAGATTCGACCGATTCAGCGCATAATCCGGGGTTTTTTGTCATATATATATACTTTTGGAAGAATTCCGCCGACATCCGTCGTTTCTATTTTCAGAATCACATCATTTAAAGTAACTGATGAAATCCCCAGATGCTTTCCGTTATTTTCAAACATTTCTTCCATATAAATGCCTATAGAGCCGACCACTTCTTCATCCAGCGCCAGCATTTCTTCTCCCGTCGTCAGGCCTTCACACACCAGCATTGTCCGGGCAAATTCCGGATTGTTCCGTATCTCATCCAGCAAATTCTTCAGCTTCTCCCGGTCAGAAACCACCCCTCTTCCAAGAACAATGACCTTCACCTGACCATAATCCAGAGACTTTCCGGACATACTGTCATACTTATCCTCACTGTCCTGAAGGCTGTCTGCCTCCAGCGTCATCGGCGGATATTTGGCACTGCTGCCGTTTCCCGTCAGCGCCTCCAGATCGGGAAATGTATAGGTAAACCGATAGTTTTCTTCTTCTCCCGGATCCACGCCAAGCGCCATAACAAAGGCCCGATTTTCAAGTTCTACATAATTCTCACAGCCGGTCAGCCCGACGATCAGACAGAAAGCAAGGACCATAGCGCCTATCTTTCTTCCTCTTTTCCGTGGCGAACTTTTACTTTTGGTCATGCCCACAAACCAGGGCACCATCCACAAAAGGACCGCCCCGGACGCCAGCATCCACCAAAAGTAAATATTTAAAAATCTCTGGTCGGTTCCCAAAAACCAGGCGGCTCCCCCGCCCGCCAGGGCACAGATTCGCAGTTTCCACCGGTTGGCCTTCACTTCGCGGATTCCCCATAATTCCGCCGTATGACTTAACGCCCCTGACAGGCTGATAAACATGGCAAAAATCCAAAAAGACAGCATCAGTCCGTCCTGTCTTGATAGAAAGCCGCCGGGAATCCGTACAATCTGCATTAAGATGACTGTTGGCCACCGTTCTCCGGCCATGCCCTCCACCGTCATCACCGTCACGCATAAAGCATAAATCAACGCGGCCAGCCCGCCGCCGATGCCAAGGGACCAGGCAAATATTTTAAATGGTTTTTCATTGGGATTTTCCGGAGCAATATAAAGCATCCATTCCACCGGAGCCATAAGCACCCAGGTCACTAAAATCCCCTGGATCACTCCGGCAAAGGACACTTCTGAAAATGTCAGGAGCCGGCTGATATCCCCTTCCGGAATCGAAAACAGACCAATAAGAATGATGGGCACCAGAATAAGATAAAATAGAATTTCCGACAATCGGGCACGGACTTCAATCCCCTTTGTGCTCCCATAAACCAGCACAAAGAGCATTCCGGCAATAACAAGCCACTTCGGCATGGTGTATAAAAAGGTTTCATTTAAAACCGAGGAAAACACCCCCATCAGAAAAACAAAGGCAGCAAAGCATCTCAATCCATAGAGCCAACGCAAAATGTTGGCAAGCCATCCCCTGCCGAGGTTTTGAACGAACTGGCTTGAACACTTTTCAAGACACCAGGAAAGCACCGCCCCATCGGCTAAAGTCAGCAAAAGCCCCAGAATTAACGCCAGAAATCCGCCATTTCCCGCCAGTCTGGAAAGGACCATCGGCAAAAACAGACAGGCTCCGGTAAATACATCCAAAATCAGCAGCCGTATCGCCTGATGATTTGAAATTTTCCCATTATTTGAAAACATTCCGCTCCTCCTCCGACTTATAACGTATTCTCTGGTCTTTTCTGGCAAAAACCGGACGTTTTTTTAACTTAAATAAAGGCATTCGTATCAACCCATCCTGGAAATCCCTGTTTTCATCGGCTTTGACAGCCACATAGGGCATCAGATAAGGAATCCCGAAGCTCTCCAGGGAAGCCAGATGAATCAATACAGTGAGCATTCCTAAAACCACACCGTAAACCCCCAGAAAGGCGCCGAGCAAAATAAGATAAAATTTCACCAGACGAAAAGCCGAGGCAAAGCCCTCATTCGGTATGGTAAAGGATGCCAGAGCTGTCAGAGCCACGATAATGACGACAATGGGACTGACAATGTTAGCGTCCACGGCTGCCTGTCCGATGATCAGGCCACCCACGATGCCAAGAGCGCTGCCCATCGGTCCGGGCAAACGGATTCCTGCTTCCCTCAAAAGTTCAAAGGCCAGTTCCATCAAAAGCACTTCCACCGGAACCGGAAAGGGAACCCCTTCTCTGGCCGCTGCAAATGAAAGTTCCAGGCTGGTGGGCAGCATCTCCGGGTGAAAACAGGCTACTCCAATATAAAAAGCCGGCAGTACCATGGCAATGAGAGCCGCCACATATCTTAAAATCCGCACAAAGCACACAATGCCCCAACGATTATAATAGTCGTCCGCCGCCTGAAAAAAGCAGTTCAGCGTCGTCGGCAGAAGCAGCACCATCGGTGAATTGTCCACGATGACCGCAATCCGCCCCTCCATAACCGAAGATGCCGCCTTATCCGGCCGCTCCGTCGACTGAAACTGGGGAAACGGTGAATACCACTCCTTCTCTGTCAGCTGCTCCAGACTTCCGCTGTCAAATATGCCGTCAATCTTAAATCGCTTCAGACGTTCCTGAATATCGGACACCAGTTCCGGCCGGGCAATGCCTTCCATGTACATTACCGTAATATCCGTCTGAGAACGAACGCCGACCTTCGTCTGTAATGTTTTCAGCCGGGTATCCCGGATTCGCCGGCGAATCAATACGGTATTGGCCCGCATGGACTCGGTAAAGCTATCCTTTGGTCCCCGCACGGCCACCTCGGATTCGGCACTCTGGACGCCCCGGGTCGGAAACTTTTTACTGGATATAATCAGGGCCTTCGGACAGTTTTCCATAAAAATGGCCGTATCCCCCGACAACACTGCCAGAATAGCATCCTCCAGCGTCTTTGCTTCTTTTGTATCCGCCGTCGTTACGGCCCGTTCCTGCAAAAATTCAAATACATCTGTCTTTGGCATATATTCCAGACTGTACATGATATTTTTCAGAAATTCGCCTTCCACTAACTCCCTGTCAATCATAGAATCCACATAGACCACATAAATCGGCAGTCCCGTGGCAACCATCTGACGCTGAATCACATCCTGACAATTCTCAAACCTTTTTTTCAGTTCCTCTATATTGGCCTCCAGCTGACTGGATATATTCATATGAGTCCCACCTCCGAACTTTTTAAGCATCCTTTTCTGTGACATGCGTTTTACACAAAAAAAGAAGTCATTGCTCTAGTCTGTGCAAATGACTCCTTTTTTATCACTTATTATTTATTTTTTTGCCGCCGGTGCTTCATCATCATCCTGAATCTTTTTCATCACTGTCAACTCCTGATTATAGACATGGCGGACGATAATATTCGTAGCCGTATCCTTATCTCTTTTCGAAAGAGCCTCAATGATTGCCTCATGCTCCTCTATGAGTGTCTGGTGGGCCAGATCATATTTCAGATATTCCAAACGATACCGATACATCTGCTCCCGAAGGTTATTCAGCATCTGAATCAATCGCAGATTACCAGTCGATTTGTAAATGACATCGTGAAATTCCACATCTCTCTGAGCCTGCAGGGTGATATCGTCACCATCTAAAGCCTCTTTAAAGGCTTCCTGAGCTTTGCGCAGCTCGGCAATCGTATCTTCCTTCATACGTTCGCAGGCCAGCTCTGTCGACAACCGTTCCAGGGAAGAACGCACTTCCAGCACGTCTTTCAAATCCTTTTCCGTAATCTTCGCAACAATGGCTCCCCGTCTCGGAATCATCAGTACCAGGCCTTCCAGCTCCAGCTTGCGAATCGCCTCACGAATCGGTGTCCGGCTGACACCGAGCTGTTCGGCCAGCTGCATCTCCATCAGACGTTCTCCCGGTTCCAGTTCCCCTTTCAAAATTGCCTGGCGGAGTGTATAAAAAACCACATCCCGCAGCGGCAGATATTCATTAATATGCATTTGAAAATTGTGCATTTTTCTCACTTCCTCCTATACGTTGTTTATCGCCTGCTCCGGATATTAAAAGGCTTTACAAGATAAACCTGTTTGGCTAATGTCCCATTTCTTAAAATATCCCTTGCTTTTGCTCCCTGCGCTTTATCCTCAAAGATACCAAATACGGTCGGACCACTGCCGCTCATCATGGCGTTCAGCGCTCCTGCCGAAATCATGGTCTCCTTAATCTGCTGAATCTCCGGATGTTCCGGAATCGTCACCGTTTCCAGCACGTTCTCCATACGCGATGCCACGCCGGAAAGGCTGCCCGCCTCCAGAGCTTTTACCATCCCGTCAATATCCGGATGCCGCTCCACCTGATCCAGCCGCAGATGCTCATAGACATGTTTCGTTGAAACGCTGACCGGCGGTTTTGCAACAAGAATATAACAATCCGGCAAGGCCGCCACCGGTGTCAGTATCTCTCCGATACCTTCCGAAAGTACTGTTCCGCGCATAATGCAGTAGGGTACATCCGCGCCAAGCCGGACACCCCGTTCCATAAGCTGATGTTTCGTCAGCCCAAGCTCGCATATCCGGTTAATTCCGTAAAGTACCGCCGCACCGTTGGTACTTCCTCCGGCCATTCCCGCAGCCACCGGAATATGTTTTTCAATCTTTATATGCAGGCCGCCGGAAATGTGAAATTCCTCCATCAGCATCCGTGCGGCTTTGTAGGCAATATTATTCTCATTCACTGGAAGAAAAGGCAGATTGGTTTCCAGCCAAATACCTTCCTGAGGCTTTTTTTCTATGGATATCCGGTCGAATAATTGAACCGTCTGCATGATCATCCGCACTTCATGATAACCATCCTCACGCCGCCGGAGGACGTCCAACCCCAAATTCACCTTTCCAAATGCCTTCATCTGAATCGTATCCATCGCTATTCCTTCCTCTATTGTTTTTTGTATACAAAATTCATTATATATACAATTATAAAGAATCTATTTTTATTTTCAAGTCTTTATTTTAATATTTCCATATTTTTCATAATAAGTATCGGCTGCCCCACCGGTAATTCATCCCCGGCCAGTTCGTTCACTTCCCGAATATCCTCCGGCGATGCATAATATTTTTTTGCCAGTGTCCAGATGGAATCCCCCTCCGTTACCACATGTCCGGTCATTCCCGGCATGGCTTCAATTTTTTCAAAATCCAGCGGTTCTTCCCGAACCTGGGTCACGATCTGTACATCGATAGATTTAAAGATAGATGCATCCAGTGAAATGACCATTTTTACTTCTATTTCGTCATTATCCGTCATTGTCGCACTCAGCTGCTCCAGACTTGGAAAGATATCATAAGAATCTTCCGGCCCGATGTTTTCCGCTTCCACCGTATAAGAAAACGGAACGGCCGCCTTCGCCGAATTTACCGGCTTCCGATCATCCGCCGCAATATAAAGGATGCCCAGGTAGACGACGCCTTCTACAAGAATTCCCTCTTCGTTGACTTCTGTCTGGTCTATTTTTACACTGGCCCTCGTATGACAGATTTGAAGCATACGCACGCCCTCACTGCCCAAATGGACTTTCTCACGTACCGGACACCGGGACTGATTTTTCAACACCAGATTATCCATTCGAATCTGTTTTCGCTCCGGAATAAGGGTAACCTTCGGCGAATAGATATCCTGAAGAAGATTCAGCGTTTCCTCCTGATATATATTCATTTCTGCCGCCAGCACCGCCTCTACACCGACAATTCGCGCTTCTCCGTCCTTATCGCTGCGGATATCCAGATTCAGATGATCCATATATATCTTGATATCCGGAATCATTTCCTGGGTTACATCGGAAAAATCAATCCGCCCATCCACCGGAACATTCAATTCCACATCATTGACCGGGTTTTCCAATGTCTCATCCCGATACAGAAGAAAAATAGATAACTGGCCCCGAATTAATACGCCGCCGTCCTGAAGCTTCATTTCCAGATTTTCGAGATTTTCCTGATGCCATATGATATCCATCATATTTGGACGATTGGCTGGAATCGCCGCTTCCTCACGGATACGAAGCTGGTCTTTCTGGCTGATACAGCGCTGGCTCAAGGTACAGGACCGATTCTGTGCCCACAGATTCTCGCCATCCTCCATCGCCGTCGCCACCTCTTCTTCACCCATGCGGACCGCTGTCACACGGAGCACCACGATCGATCGCACACTGATTTTCCGCGAATTGATCATCCCCGTCCGTAAATCTTCCATATCCCACCGGACACTTAACTGATCCATCTCCTGGAGACCATCCATATTTATCGTCTCTTCAAAAGGTATCGTTCCTTCAATGGACTGGAGCTGATCACTGCCCTCATCCCCCATATACAGCACTCCGAAAGCAAGCTCGCCCCGGATAATACATTTATCCTTTACCGGTTTGACATCCCGGATGTGCAGAACACCCTTTTCCTGAATCAAACGTTCAATATCCGGTTTTGTATCCGGCACGTTAAAATCATTATCCAGCGTCATCTGTACGGATGCGCTATTCTTATACATCGGTACCCGGATATATGTTTTTGATAAATTCATAAAAAGCCTCCTTAACTTTTAAATCGAATCGTCTGGTCCACACTTTCAATCTTTATGACAACATAGGGATAGGACGGCACAGCCTCCGTGGCCTCCGATTTTTCCGGACCGATCAGATCCGTATCCACCCATATGCCATTTTCTCCCTGATAGACATCACCCACCTGTATGCTGTATCCCGATGTCTCCTGCTGCCCATAGCCAACAATAATATATGAATAACTTCCGTCATGATATGCCATCTGGAAGGCTTCATTTTTCCGCTCCTCAATCATGGCCCTTATCTCCTCCGGTAATTCCTCCGCATCCGTTACAGTAAATTCCATATCCGACACCTTCTTATCCGACGTATCAAACATGGAACAGCCGCCCACCGACAAGCATAAATACAGTGCCGCCAAAACGCTCAAAACTCTTCGATACATCCTCTTCATAACCCATGAACCACCTTTTTTACAAGCTTATGAGCCATGCCGGGTAAATATGCAATAAAAAGGAGCCCAGACAACAATATCTGAACTCCTCAAATTTTAATATTGAATTAAACCATCGTTGCGATCAACGCATCCAGCGCCTTGCTGACTTCAGCAGATTTCGCATCCGCATCCTCCATAGATGTACCTTTGATTCCGTAATAGAACTTAATCTTCGGCTCTGTTCCGGAAGGACGTACACATAACCATGCATCGTCAGTCAGATCATAATAAAGTACATTGGAACTTGGCAGACCCGTTGGTTTCACTTCACCTGTCTGAATGTCCACAATCTCATCCTTCTTATAATCCCGTGCAGACATCACCTTTAAGCCGGCGATTTCCTTCGGCGGATTCGAACGAAGGGTCTCCATAATGGACTGAATCTTTGCCAATCCTTCGATTCCTGATAAGGAAATGGATTTTACATCATCTTTATAGTAACCGTATTTTTCATACATGTCCACCATGGCATCCCAAAGCGTCTTGCCCTGAGTTTTGTAATAAGCGGCGGCTTCACAGAGAGCCATCGTTGCAACAATCGCATCTTTGTCTCTCGCATGGGTACCGATCAGACAGCCGTAGCTTTCTTCGAAACCAAAGAGGTAAGTTCCCTTTCCGCTTGTCTCAAATCCGAGAATCTGCTGTCCGATATATTTGAATCCGGTCAGACACTCGATCAGACGGATACCGTAACCTTTTGCAATAGCATCTGCCATATTCGTTGTTACGATCGTCTTGATCAATGCGCCGTCTTCCGGCAGGCTGCCCTTTAAGGCCTTTATCTGGCTGATTGTATATTCGGCAAGCAGGCAGCCAGACATATTGCCTGTCAGATTGTGATATTCGCCGTTCTTATCCTTCACACGAACACCTAAACGGTCCGCATCCGGGTCTGTGGCCAGAACCAGGTCTGCATCCACTTCTTTGGCAAGCTTCAGTCCAAGAACGAAAGCTTCATCGGCTTCCGGATTCGGATAGCTGACTGTAGGGAATTCCCCATCCGGCAGTTCCTGTTCCGGAACGACATAAACATTCTCAAATCCAAGCTCTTTTAAAATCCGGCGTGCCGGGATATTTCCCGTACCATGAAGCGGTGTATAGACGATCTTTAAATCTTTTCCCATCGCCTGAATGGCTTCCGGATGTTTTACCTGCTCTTTCAGGCGGGCAATATATTTATCATCAATATCCTTGCCGATGATGGTACAAAGACCTGCTTTAACTGCTTCATCCTTATCCATCGTTAAAACATCATTATAATCGGTTACGGCCTGAACCTCACCCATGATACCGCTGTCATGCGGCGGTGTGATCTGCGCGCCGTCTTCCCAGTATACTTTATAGCCATTATATTCCGGTGGATTATGGCTTGCTGTAATGTTAATTCCGGCAATGCAGCCAAGTTCACGTACAGCAAAGGACAACTCCGGCGTCGGTCTTAAAGACTCGAACAGGTAAGCTTTAATTCCATTTGCAGCCAGACAGAGCGCTGCTTCCGCAGCAAACTCCGGTGACATGCGCCGGGAATCAAATGCAATTGCCACACCTTTGGATTCTCCATTCTGTTTCTTTATGTAATTGGCCAGTCCCTGCGTTGTCTTACGCACGGTGTAAATGTTCATACGGTTTGTACCGGCACCGATAATGCCACGAAGACCTGCGGTACCAAATTCCAAATCCTTATAGAAACGTTCTTTAATCTCTTTATCATCTGCTTTAATGCTTAACAGCTCTGCCTTTGTCCCTTCGTCAAAATATGGGTTTGCCAGCCAGGACTCATATATCTCCTTGTAGTCCATTGGAATCTCCTCCTTATAATATGAAACTCTATGTGTCTCTATTATACCCGATTCCTCACAAAAATGCACTATTTTTTTGAATTCTTCACTTAATTTTTAGACAAATTGTCCGATTTCTTCACAAAACTCTTCGATTTCTGACAAAAAAGCCTTTCTCTCGCTCTTTTCCTGAATGAGTTTGTTCAGCTTATCCATATTCTGAGCAGACATCCAGCTCTTTCTTGAGTTCTGATACCGATTAGCAACCTTCCAAAACTTCTCAGGAAATACCATCATCCCATAAAGGCAACGCACCTGACCGTAGTTCAGCGGCATCACCCGATGATATGTCCTTAACATCGCCATACCCAATCCCGGATTCCAACGATTCTTCTCCAGCATCTTACGCATAAACACGTATAAATCATATACCTGAAGCTCCACATGCATCTGGTCAAACCGTACCAATGCCATATCACTGCGTGCCACAAGAATATTGTGCTGCGTGTAATCTCCGTGACACAGCCGCTGCTGACTGCGGTTTTTCTCATACATTTCCATATAACCTGCATCCGAAAAAATTTCCTGAGCCCTGGCCCCGGCCTCATCAAACTCCTGATAAACCTCCATAAATCTCCGGTCAAAGGCATTTTTCTGTTTCTTCCGATAAATATAGTTTCGGATGGTTTTCAGCTCCCGACGGCGGCGGACCATCTCATCCCAGAAATTCCCCTGGCAGAACACCTCATAAATTTCTTCATTACGTGTGATATCATGCATGCCCTTATGCATGCCTGCCATATGAGCTACCGCCTTTAAAATTTCCTCTTTGTCCCGTGTACTGCACTCCCTGCCTTCGTACCAGTCTGTCAGAACATAATTCTGTCCTTCATCATCCGGTGTCAGATATACCCCCTCCTGATTGGCCATAAACTGGTCTATGTAAACATATCCCCGCTCCCTTAAGCATGCCTTAACCATCATTTCCCATTGAAGGTGTTTTGGCGACCCATGATAAACGCGGAGGAGCTTTAACCCCTGATCCGTCTCACATAACCAGGCTCCTCTCCCCCGGTAAAGGCGTTTTATTTCCAGATGATAACATGCCAACAGCTCTCTGATTTTTTCTTCCAAAAGAAATCCCTCCCAGATATGTTAAAAGACAGTGTCTATTTAACATATGAAGGAGGGTTCCATCATATTCTCAAATACCTTACAGTAAATGAACGCCCTTGCTCTCCAATGCTGCCGCTACTTCATCCGGCCACACAGAGGCAATGACTTCACCGATATGGGCTTTTCTTAAATAAAACATACAAATCCGTGCCTGACCGATACCGCCGCCGATGGTATACGGTAATTCCCCGTCCAGCAGCGCTTTATGGAACATTAAATCCTTACGTTCCGTACAGCCCCGCACTTCCAGCTGATGCATTAAGGATGCTTCATCTACACGGATACCCATGGAGGACAACTCAAAAGCCGTATCCAAAAGCGGATAATAAACAAGTATATCTCCATTTAATTCCCAGTCATCATAATCCGGCGCACGTCCGTCGTGAATTTCTCCGGAACCTAACGCGCCTCCGATTTTCATTAAAAATACCGCACCTTTCAGGCGTACGATTTCCCGTTCTCTTTCCTTCGGTGTCAGATCCGGATACATATCCTCAAGTTCCTGAGTTGTAATAAAAGAAATCTCCGGTGGCAGCATTTCCTCAATATACTCATACTGTATGGCCATATATTTTTCTGTATTTTTCAAAGCCTTATAAACTTTACGGACAATCCCCTTCAGAGTTTCCTCATTGCGTTCTTCCTTATCAATAATCCGTTCCCAGTCCCACTGGTCCACAAGAATGGAGTGAAGATGATCCGTATCCTCATCCCTCCGAATCGCATACATATCCGCATAAAGGCCTTCACCGTGCTTAAAGCCATAGCGCTTCAGGGCAAACCGTTTCCATTTTGCCAGAGAATGGACGATTTCCACTTCTCTGTCCTCCTGCTCCCGTACGCCAAAACTTACCGGCCGTTCCACACCGTTTAATGTATCATTTAAACCACTTTCCGGATATACAAAAAAAGGGGCTGAAACACGGGTCAAATTTAACTGTCTGGCCAGCTCCTTTTCAAAAAAGTCCTTTACACATTTAATCGCAACTTCTGTTTCCCGAATATTCAGAGGTGATTCATAGCCCTCCGGTACCCACGTTGGATTCATATTACTCACCATAGCCGCTTTCACTCTGCCAGCTATATGCTCCTTCCTTCCATTTTTTACCTTCTTATTATAGTTTATCTTGTATGAAAGTATCAAGTTTTTTTATCAGAATTGCAGAATTGCATTTATTGCAAAAATGCATTGCTTTTTTTTGAATATTTTTCAGAAAATGCCCATTTTTGCTGTCTTTTTTTTAACAAAAAGTTGGCATGAGAATTGCTGTATATTTAAGTAAATAATTATAGGAGGTTTACTATCATGAAGGGTTTTACAATTAATGATTTATCTATTGGACAGGAAGCTAGTTTCACAAAAACTATCAGTGAAACAGACGTTTATTTATTTGCCGGCATCACAGGTGATATCAATCCAGCACATTTAAATGAAGAATATGCTAAAAACACATTCTTCAAAGGCAGAATCGCACACGGTATGCTTTCCGCTGGTTTAATCTCCGCTGTACTTGGCGTACATATGCCTGGCCCTGGAACAATCTACTTAAGCCAGACTCTGAACTTCCTGGCTCCAGTTCGCATGGGCGATACAATCACAGCAACAGGTAAAGTTGTTGAAATGATTCCGGAAAAGAACCGGGTTAAAATTGAAACAATCTGTACCAATCAGGATGGCGTCGTTGTTACAAAAGGCGAAGCTATGGTAATGCCACCTAAGTAGAATGGGGCACATATTCAAAGGGCTGCTTGTAAAGCTTCCCCCTCTTAAATGAAGTTTTACTTGCATAAGAGGCATCGTTCGTACCAGACGATGCCTCTTTTTTAATGCTCAGGAAAAATTCTCTTTTGCAAATATCTTCGGGAATATATTTTAGTTTGATATTTCTGTGACACTGAGCTTGCCGCCCTGCATACACACTTGAAAATTTTTATCCGTTCCGTTTTTCTCCAGGCGAATCACATTATAAAACATTCTTCGGCACTCCTGGTCATCAATCTTAATATTCATTGAAAATCGTATAAGATGTTCATCTTCATCCACCAGTTGTTCCATACAGCTTCCGTTGGACAGCTCGCCGCATTTTCCTCCATCTATATAAACCTCTAAAAGCGCTGTACTGCCAATAAAAAAATTGACCCGTTCCAGTCGAATGGTCCGCATTTTTGCTCTCTCCCTTCTACCTCTCCCTTAAAAATTTTATATTATTTCGTCTATTTTGTCAAATTATATTATCTTTTTGATAATGTAATATCCTTCTGGTTATTTTATTATAATTAGAAAGGAGGCCACTATGATTGCTGATAAAATAAAAATGCTTAGAAATGCAAATAATATGACCCAATCTGAACTGGCTAGAAAATTAAACATTACTCGAAGCAGCGTCAATGCCTGGGAAATGGGAATTTCCATCCCATCAACAACTTTTATTGTAGAACTGGCCCAACTTTTTCGGGTTTCTACAGACTACCTGCTGGATCTTCCCACCCACAATTCCATTGACATATCCACATTAAATGAAACAGAAATTTCTATTGTTTATAACCTGATTCGCTACTTTCACCAAAATCATAATCATTAAGCTGTTACGCATACAGAAAGAGCCTTAGAAGACAATTCTGCGGTCCGATGCGCTTATGTTTTTCTTTCGCATCGACCGCAGCCAATCAACTGCCTTCTAAGACTCTTTTATCGTATTGGTTAAACTTTAAATCACTTTTGAGAATATTATTTATCGTAACTGATATTGTATTTTGCCATCTTCCTTGAAATGGTGGACTGATTGACTTTAAGAACTTCAGCCGCACTCTTGCCGCTGCCATAACGCTGAACAACAGTTTCAATGATCTGCTTTTCAAAAGCGTTCAGGTTTTCTTCCAGGCTCATCCGGCTGTCAAACTGGCATCCGGTAATTCCATCGCCGCTCTTGCCAGATGGCACCATTAACTGACCATCCAACATCTGAGGCGGTATTTTTTTTATACAGTACACAGATGAAGCACTGATCAATACAATTCGTTCCACAAAATTTTTAAGTTCCCGGACATTTCCCGGCCAGGAATAGTTTTTCAATATATTCATAACTTCCGGTGAGAATGTTTTCTCCCGTCCGTATTTTTTACAATATTTATTCAGGAAATAATCAATCAACGGCTCAATATCGCTCGGACGTTCCCGAAGCGGCGGAATAAGTGCAGGAATAACATTTAAACGATAATACAAATCCGCCCGGAAGGTCTTCTTCTTGATGCACTCGCTCAAATCTTCGTTGGTCGCAGCAATCAGACGAAAGTCAATCCGCTTTGGCCGGTCTGAGCCAATCCGCTGTACCATTTTTGTCTCTATGGTCCTCAAAATTTTTCCCTGGAGTGCCAACGGCAAAGAGTTGATTTCATCCAAAAATAATGTAGACTCATTCGCTGTCTCGATCAGGCCTTTTTTCCCACTGCCCAAAGCGCCGGTAAAAGCGCCTTTCTCGTAACCAAAAAGCTCTGATTCCAGCAGTGTCTCCGGGAAGGCGGCACAGTTGATGCGCACCATCTCTTTGTCCTTGCGCTCGCTCATTTCATGAATGTACTCCGCAAGAACTTCTTTACCTGTACCCGATTCACCCTGAATCAAAATATTTGCATCGGTAGAAGCGACATTATTCATAACCCGAATCAAATCTGACATCTGAGGACTGTTATATACCAGCAGCTTATTATCCGACGGCTGCTTATTTTCAATCTCCTTCACCGCCTGATACTTATTTAAAGCATCGTAATAATAACCAATCAATTCTTCCATATCTCTCATAACACCGATAATATAACGAATATCACCTTTATCATTAATGATCGGCATCTGGGATACCATCTGCATCTGTTCTTTGCCATGGCTGTTAAAAATTCTCTGGCACATGACGACTTCTTTTTTCTGTTCATACACATTACGGGAGATTACATAATCAATCAAGCCATCATCATACATATCGAAAACATTATACTGAAGCAGCCGGTCTCTGGGAAGGTCAAATTTTTTAATCATAGCATAATTGACATAAATCATATTCCCTTTGTCATCCAGAACGTAGACGGCATCCGGCATATTATCAAAAACATCCTCATAAAATTCGTATTTTTCTTCGATGGTTATTACCTTTTCCATAAAAGCTCCCCTTGTCTCTACTGCCTGTTCCCCGTTTCACGGCAGTCTATATAGTTCTAAACAGCACGATACACTCCTTTTAATATAAAAAGGAGTGTATCTTAATCATAACTTATTTTGATTTTTTAATCAACAACAAATTAGCAAATACCAATCATAGCAAAGATAATACAGATGATTACTGCGATGGTTGGGATAACACAACAGTTCATACCGATATCGATATAGGAATCTTTATGTGTCAGACCGCAAACACTTAACAGAGTGATAACAGCGCCGTTGTGTGGCAGAGTATCAAGACCACCAGAAGCAACGGATGCAACTCTATGCAAAGCCTCTGGGCTGAGGTTCGGATCGTTAGCTGCTAATTCCATATATTTCGGGCCTAATGCTTCAAGAGCAATACCCATACCACCGGAAGCAGAACCTGTAGCACCAGCAAGTACGGATACAGCGATTGCTTCGGAAATCAGAGGTGTTCCAGGGATTCCAAGAAGCATTGTTGTCAATGTTGCGAAACCAGGAACGGATTTAACAACACCACCGAAACCATTAGCTGCTGCTGTATTACCGATAGACATAAGACCACCGGCTGCACCATCGTTGATAGCCTTCGGGAATTCCTTAGCACACTTGAAGTTCAATACGATAGCAAGAACAACAGCCAGTAACAGGGAACCTACCAATGGGAAACTAAGTGCATTCAATGTAATAGGAACAGAAACCAATGGAATCAAAGAAACAATTGGATTTGGCAGGCTTGTGTCATCTGCCATTGCTTCAATATTAGATGGTTCAACAAAGTGTAAACCTTCTTTTTTGAGTTTGTTTTCTCTGTGTTTCATCCACAGAACACCAAGGATCAACATAACTAATGCTGCGATAACACCCATAATCGGAGCAGCCATAGGTGTTGTTCCATAGTAGTTTGTAGGGATAATGTTCTGAATCTGAGGTGTACCAGGGATAGCTGTCATAGTGAATGTGAAAGCACCCAGGGAAATAGCACCAGGAATCAATTTGTTAGGGATATCAGCTTCTCTGTAAAGAGCTACTGCCAGTGGGTAGATAGCGAATACTACTACGAACAGGGAGATACCACCATATGTCAGAACGGCACAAGCAATAACTGTAGCCAGCATAGCCTGTTTAGCACCGATCAATTTTGTAAGCCAGAGACCTACAGACTTAGCAGCGCCGGAAACCTCCATAACCTTACCGAAAATAGCGCCAAGCATGAAAGCCGGGAACCATGTCTGTAAGAATGCTGCCATCGTTGCCATATAATTATCTGTCCACATTGTCAATACGTTAATTGTAGGGTCTTCAAACATACTGATGAGCGCTACAACTGCTGCACAAACCGGTGCAACCCAGAGAATAGACTGGCCTTTAAATGCTAAGAAAATAAGCAGGGCCAAACCTAATACAATACCAAATAAACTCATATTATTTTTCCTCCCTCGTTAAGTTACAACTATTTTGCCTTAGCCATAATTTCATCTTTGATACCCATCGGAGCATCAACGAAGATTCTAAGGTCCATAGTCTTCAGATTCTCAGCAACCAGAGGTTTGAAATCCATCTGATCAAGAACCTGGGTCTGAAGATCGATACCTGGAGCAATTTCAGTAACGGTCAGACCATCTTCCAACAGCTCAATAACCGCACGTTCTGTAACGAACATAACATGCATCTTATTTCTACGAGCATAATCACCGGAGAATGTAACCTGTTCAACAGAAGAAACGAATTTCTTCTTCTTACCTTCCTGAACGATTACCAGTTTACCATCTTCGACTTTTGTTTTAAGTCCGCCGGCTGTGAAAGTTCCGCAGAAAATACAATTCTGTGTATTCTGGGAAATATTAATGAAGCCGCCGCAACCTGCAACATTTGTTCCAAATTTACTTACGTTAACGTTACCATTAGGGTCACATTCTGCAAGACCAAGATATGTAACATCAAGTCCGCCGCCGTCATAGAAATCGAACTGGCTGACTTCCGGTAATTCACCCCAACCGTTAACTCCTGCACCAAAGGAGCCACCGCCGCTTGGAACACCGCCGATCATACCGGACTCGGTTGTCAATGTCAACTGATCTGCAAATCCCTCTTCACCTGCTACTGTAGCAACTTTTTCAGGGATACCAACACCTAAGTTAACAACTGCATTTGGAACAAGTTCCATTGCACATCTTCTACCAATAAATTTCTTGGTACCAAATGGTTCTGGAGCAACAGCGTCCGTAGGAACTTTGTAAGCACCGGATAATGTCGGGTTTACAAAGAAATCGGCACACTGTCTGTGGGTTTCTTCCGGATTATCCGGAACAACGATAGCGTCTACAAAAATACCAGGAACTGCCACCTGTCTGGATGGAATCGTATCCGCCTGAACAACATGTTTTGCCTGAACGATAACTTTACCACCGCAGCCTTTAGCAGCCATAGCAGCAGATAAAATATCCAAAGGAAGAATTTCGTCTTCAATTGTACAGTTACCATTTGTATCCGCTGTAGTTACACGGATTAATGCAATATTTGCCTTTGGCAGCATATAATAAAGCTGCTCTTCGCCTTCAACTTCAATAACTTTAATGATATCTTCTGTTGTACGGCTGTTTAACTTACCGCCTTCCAAACGAGGGTCTACGAAAGTTTCAAGACCTACATTAGTAATATAGCCTTTACGTCCCTGTCCCATTGCGCGGTACATCTCAATAATAACACCCTGAGGCAGATTGTATGCTTCTACCTTGTTATTGATGATCATATCGATAACCTTTGGAGAGAAACCATAATGGCCAGCAATCCAGCGTTTAATCAACCCTTCTTTTGCCCAACGTTCCTGCTGTCCGCCCTTTTTATTACCCTGGCCGGCACCATACATGATCGTCAGGTTGTTTGGAGTTCCCGTTGCGTCAAAAGAGTCTGCAACAGCCTTCATAATGGCATCTGGAGTACCTGCAGTAAGGAAACCACTGGTAATAACCGTGTCATTTGGCTGAATCATAGCAACAGCCTGATCCATTGTAACTACTTTACTCATATCAAAAACCTCCCATACAATTATATGCTCGCCGGCCTTCGGCAACCATATAATATTTTCTTGCAGCTTAATTAAATTAAAAATGCAATATAACTAATGACCGGAAAACGCACCACTGAATTCCGGTTATTTATCTTCAACCGCGTCCGAGAGTCCCTAATCCCCCGGACGCGGTCTCAGCCAATATTATAATACTATATTATTTCTCTAATTTTTTCAATGCTTCTGTTAATTTTGGAATGATTGCTGTACAATCGCCAACAATACCTACATCAGCAATTTCAAAAATTGGAGCTGTGTTATTCTTATTAATCGCAATGATCAGATCAGAATCTTCCATACCTGCTGCATGCTGGATAGCACCGGAGATACCTGCTGCAATATAAAGGTTTGGACGAACTGTTTTACCAGTCTGACCAACCTGACGGTCTCTGTCAATCCATCCTGCATCAACACATGCTCTGGAGGAAGCGATTTCGCCGCCGAGCTCATCAGCAAGTTCTTTCAGCATACCAAATCCTTCTGGTCCGCCGATACCACGTCCGCCGGAAACAAGGATCTTAGCTTCTGTAATATCCACAGTTTTCTTTGTATCTTTAACAACTTCACGAATCTTGATATTCATATCAGCTTCGCTAACGCCTGCATCAAAGACTTCTACTGTACCGGTCTTGGAAGCATCTTCTGCCAGAGCCTGCATAACGCCTGGTCTTACAGTAGCCATCTGAGGACGGAAGTTCGGGCAAACGATCGTTGCCATGATATTGCCGCCGAAAGCCGGACGAGTCATCCAAAGGCCTTTGGATTCTTCATCGATTTCAAGTTTCGTACAGTCAGCTGTCAAACCTGTATGTACTCTTGCAGATACACGAGGAGCAAGGTCACGGCCGATAGCTGTTGCACCGTAGATAACGATTTCAGGTTCTTTTGCTTCAATAATTGCATTCATTGCTTTAGCATATGGTTCTGTAGAATATTCTCCGAGAACAGGAGCGTCTACAGCGATAACCTGATCTGCACCAAATTTAAATAATTCAGCAGCGGCAGCCTGAATACCATCGCCTAAAACAACAGCAACAACTTCCTGGCCTAAAGCATCTGCCAGTTCTCTAGCTTTACCAATCAGTTCATAAGCAACTTTCTGGATAACTCCATCTCTCTGCTCTGCGAAAACATATACATTCTTACTCATTGTTTCACCTGCTCCCTAATTAAATGATGTATTTTTCTTTCAACTTGTTAACGATAATTTCAACAGCTTCGTCAGCGGAAACTTCCTGATAAAGTGTTCCGGCTGGTTTTACAGGTTTTGTGAAGGACTTCTTAACCTGTGTCGGAGAACCTTTTAAGCCTAAGTTAGAATCATCTACACAGCCCTGAAGGTCTTCGTAACCCCATACTTTGACTTCTTTTTCTCTGTATGCGTCGAAAATACCGCCAACGCTCATATAACGAGGTTCGATCTCTTCGCCGAGAGTTGTGATTAACAATGGTGTTTTAGCTTCGATAATGTGATAGCGGTCTTCAAAGTTTCTGCGGATAACTACAGTGTCATCGCCTTCAACTTCAACGCTTGCTGCATAGCTCACATGCGGAATTCCAAGATGTTCAGCAATCTGAGGACCAACCTGTGCGGTATCACCATCAATAGCCTGACGTCCTGCTACGATCAGATCGTAATCCAGTTTTTTGATTGCGCCTGCGATTGTGGAAGATGTTGCCCACGTATCAGCACCGCCGAATTTTCTGTCAGATACAAGCACTGCTTCATCAGCGCCCATAGCTAATGCTTCTCTTAAAGCAACGTCTGCCTGTGCAGGTCCCATGGAAACAACTGTAACTGCTGCGCCTGTTTTTTCTTTAATCTGTAATGCAACTTCAAGAGCTGCTTTGTCATCAGGGTTGATAATACTTGGAACGCCATCTCTGATAAGTGTTCCAGTAACCGGATCAAGCTTAACTTCTGTTGTATCCGGAACCTGTTTGATACATACTACGATATTTTTCATGTCCTGATTCTCCTCTCCAAAATACTAGTGTAACATTGCACCAGAGATAACCATTCTCTGAACTTCAGAAGTACCTTCATAAATTTCAGTGATCTTAGCATCTCTCATCATACGTTCAACCGGGTAGTCTCTTGTATAACCATAACCGCCGAATAACTGAACAGCTTTTGTTGTTACAGCCATAGCTGTTTCTGCTGCAAATAATTTTGCGGTAGCTGCATCAACAGTGTATGGAAGTTTTTCACCTTTTCTCCAAGCTGCTTTATACACAAGATATTTAGCGGCTTCAGTTTTTGCAAACATGTCTGCCAACTGGAACTGAGTATTCTGGAACTGAGAAATCTTTCTTCCGAACTGTTTTCTTTCTTTTGTATACTTCACAGCTTCATCAATTGCACCTTCTGCAAGACCTAAAGCCTGTGCTGCGATACCGATACGTCCGCCATCCAGAGTCTTCATAGCCAGAGCAAAGCCTTTTCCTTCTTTGCCGAGCATATTTTCCTTTGGAACGATACAATTTTCAAAAATCAGCTCACATGTGGATGAACCGCGGATACCCATCTTTTTCTCGTGAGGGCCTACGGAGAATCCAGGGAAGTCTCTTTCCACGATAAATGCGGAAATACCTTTTGTTCCTTTAGATTTATCAGTCATAGCCATAACGATGAAGATATCTGCTGCTTCAGCGTTTGTGATGAAAATCTTGGAACCGTTTAATACATAGTGGTCACCTTCCAGAACAGCTTTTGTCTGCTGCATGGAAGCATCTGTACCAGCACCTGGTTCTGTAAGACCGAATGCACCAATCTTTTCGCCCTTTGCCAGAGGTACCAGGTATTTCTGTTTCTGTTCTTCTGTTCCGTTCTCAAGAATCGGAGTTGCACACAAAGATGTATGCGCGGACATAATAACGGATGTTGTACCGCAAACTTTAGCCATCTCTTCAACAGCCATGATATATGTAAGGACATCTGCACCCTGTCCACCATACTCCTTCGGAATCGGAATACCCATCATGCCGTATTTAGCCATTTTCTTAACGGTCTCCCATGGAAATCTTTCTTCCTCGTCCAGCTCCTGAGCTAACGGTTTTACTTCTTTTTCAGCAAAACTTCTGTATAACTGCTGTGCCAGAAGATGCTCTTTCGATAAACCAAACTCCATAAAAATATCCTCCTTAAACTTATAATTTTTTTCAATAGATTAATCCGCAATTTTCATGCCAACTTTTAATTTTAAAAAAGCCCCTGAAATACAGGGTTTTTTGTTGATTTTTTCACAATCGCATTATGCACTTCTGCATTCTCATGCATTCATGCATAATGCGAGTTTGAAATATTTCGCATGCAAATTAAACTATTTTTAAAAAATACAATATAATTACTCTGTAAGTATAACACATTTCAGAGAATTTGGCCACTATTTATGGCTATTTTTTCAAAACTTCACACTCGTTTTAACCAAATTTTGCTATTATCTTAACAAAAATCAAATGGCGTTTTTTTGACAAAAAATTACATTCAAAAAAAGAGGATGCCACTAAAACACACTCTTCTCTGAATCCCATTATAACCCTTTTTAACATTAACTTTTTATTTATCCGGCTTAAAAATCAAATTAATTTTTCTTCCTTTAAGGAATTAATTTCTTCTTCGCTGCATCCAACGATTTCTTTTAAGATTGTTTCTGTATCCTGTCCCAAACTTGGAGCGCCTCTCCAAACCTTTCCTGGTGTATCGCTGAGTTTTGGACAAATACCAAATGCTGTCACTTCTTCACCTTTTGTCTGATCCACATATGTAATAAAGTCAAGTCTTTGTTTTTATTATAATAAAGAAAAAAGGTGAAGAAGTGACAGCATT
>CABRLU010000006.1 GCA_902471845.1 uncultured Lachnospiraceae bacterium
CACCAGGGTCTCCTGGGCATCCGGGCTCATCAGGGCACAGCCGCTGGTAGAGACCATAACCGGGTCCACAACAATATTTTCTGCCTGATGTTCTTTTAATTTCTCTGCAATCTTTTCGATGATGCCGATATTGGACACCATACCAATTTTCACCGCATCCGGTCGAATGTCATCAAATATGCAATCAATCTGTTCACCAACAAATTCCGGCGTAGCCTCCAGCACATCGTAAACCCCCGTCGTATTCTGGGCTGTCAATGCGGTGATCGCACTCATGGCAAAAACACCATGGGCCATCATCGTTTTAATATCGGCCTGGATTCCTGCCCCACCGCTAGAATCAGAGCCTGCAATTGTCACTACTTTTTTCATATCGTATTCAACTCCTATATTATAATAATGGTGAGAAAACTCTCAATATTCCCTGCACACATTTCTGCCATATCGGCCGCTGTTTCCAGGCATCCAGACTGACCCGTTCACTTTTTCGCATGGTTTCCAGAAAGTCTTCCTTCATCTCCATGACCGCCGGAACTTCCGTCATCAGCACACCGCACTCATAATGCAGATAAAAGCTCCGGTAATCCATATTGATCGTTCCGCAGACGCCGCACTCGTCATCCGAAATCACATTTTTGGCATGAATAAATCCCGGAACATACTCATAAATTTTAATGCCATTTTCCATAAGCCGTCCGTAATTTGATATATTCACCATATAAACATACCATTTATCATAATGACGCGGCGTGATAATACGCACGTCAACACCGCTCCGGGCCGCCCGGCACAAATCGTCTATCATCCGGTTATCCAGTACCAGATAAGGTGTTGTGAAATAAATATAATCTCTGGCCTTATTGATCAGATGGGTATACATCTCTTCAATGGGATTATCCGGGTTATTGGCCGGACCATCGGCTACCGGCTGAACATAGCCCGGCGCATCTACCGAAATGGTCGGACGATATTTATTATAATCCATCTGCTCTTTTTCCTTGGAAAGCTCCCACATTTCCATAAAAATCTCTGTCAGTCCCCAGACGCCGTCCCCTTCCAGACGGATGGCCGTATCCTTCCAGTGACCGAACCGGTCAATAATATTCGCATATTCGTCGGCCAGATTGACACCACCGGTATAACCGATATTCCCATCGATAATGGCAATTTTCTGATGGTTCCGATAGTTAAAGGTCAGACGTGAAACGTCCTTTACAATCGGTGCAAATATGCTGACCCGGATGCCCAGTTTGGACAATTCATGACGAATCTCGTCTCCATCCATAAAGAGACACCCGAAATCATCCAGAAGCAGACGGACTTCAACTTTTTGCGCCGCTTTACGCGCCAGAACCTCTTTCAGACGGTCCCATATCTCGCCATTGGAAACAATAAAATATTCCAGAAAAATAAACTTTTCCGCCTTCTCCAAATCCTCAAAAAACGCGTCAAATTTCTTTTCTCCCACCTCAAAATACCGAACCGAAGTATGTTTGTAGAGGGGAAAGCCCTCATGAACCAGATATCGGCTCACCTGGGCCTTATTGGGGTGCATTTCGGACAGTTCGGCCAGTATGGCCGGATCCTGCTGCTTATAATCCCTGCCTTTTTCGGATATCTTCTTATATTTTTTATAAAAGGCGCTATTCGTATGTTTGCGTCCCCACATAAAATAGAGGCAATAACCGAATACCGGCAACGCCAGAATAATCACAATCCAGAAGGAATTAAAGGAGGATGAATTATCCACCAGCACAAATACAACGGCAATACTGCCAATTTCAATCAGCAGATAGGCCCAGGAGGCATACTCCTGAAGCAGCCGCACCAGCAAAAACATGGTTAAGACCTGTAAAATGACTGAAATTAATACAATGGCCCCCCGTACAAGAACCGAAGTCCGTTTTTTTAAGATGTTACTCATAGGCTGTCTCTCCTCCGCTGTGCGATCAACTGCAGCTTCTGCTGACGGTTTAACTGTTTGATGGCATATTCCCGCCGCATTGCTTCTTCCTTTGTTTCTATGCATTCATAATAAACCAGTTCGACAGGCCGGCGGCTGCGTGTATACTTTGCCCCTCGTCCTGCATTATGCGCCTGAATCCGAGCTTCCAGATGATTCGTCCAACCAGTATATAAAGAACCGTCACTGCATTGTAAAATGTATGTATAATTCATAATGTCCTTTCCAGTAAATGTAAAAATGGTTTACAGAACTTATTATATCGGATTGACACTTTAATTTCAACAGAAAAAGGGCATTGCCGTGATGACAATGCCCCGCTATATAAAGCAGCCGATGAAAATACAGTATTTATTCAAAGGTCTGGCCCGGGCCGGTAACACCAGAAGGATTGTAATATAATCGGCAGCATATTTTCCAATATGTATGACCGATTCATCATCGCCTGCTCTATATCTTATGTGATTTTTTCAATTTGGTGACTGGAAAACCGGCACTTTATTTTTCCAGATAATCCTGAGGATTCACCGGCGTATCATCTTTTGTGAGTCCAAAATAAAGATGACTTCCTTCTTCCGTATAATATTTTGTCGGCTGAGCCACATTTCCGATGGCCTGCCCTTTCACAACAGTTTCGCCTTCTTTTGTATTGATATCTTTCATCTGACCGTAGATGGCTTTATAACCGTTGCCCATGTCCACTGTAAGCACCGTACCGTTCACACTGTCTTCTGTAATTGACTCAACGGTGCCGCCAAAGGCTGCAACAACCTCCTGATTCACATCCGCTTTAATGAACAGCGCCGGATTACATTTGTACTGATCCAGTGTTTCAAAATAAATCGTTTTGTCCGCTGAGAATTCTTTCAGGATTTCTCCCTCTACCGGCCACACCATTTTCGCATCATCCCCGAAAGTTTCCGCAACCGTGGCATTGGCTGCTTCTGCCGCTGCGATAGATTCAGCTACCGCATTCTCAATATCTGAAGTGTTTCCCACAGCTACCGCTGGTGTTTCATCCAAAACCTCCGGTGCATTTTCCGCCTGACTGAATTCGGCGGCATTTTCCGCGGCCGCTTTATCTTTCATCCCGGAGCGATATCCGGCCACACCGGAAATTCCGAGAACGACGACTAACGCACCTGTCAGCACCATGTAAAATCCATTCTTTTTCCAATAATTTTTGAAATTCTCTTTCACCTGTTATCACCTCGTAGCTATAGTTTGACCAGTAAATCAAACTTTATACACTTGTTCCCGGAAAATACCACGAAATAATTTCTTCCCAACTTTTTCCTTCCTCAGCCATGGCATTGGCACCAAAAAGACTTAACCCCACACCATGGCCGCGGCCATAACAGGCGAACTCAATACCGTCATTTTTGACGGCATAATCAAAACAGGCCGACGGCAGGCCCAGACGGCAGCGCAAATCTTCCCCTGAATAGGTCTGACCGCCAATTTCTATCTGAAGTATATAGCCCGAATCGTCCTTATCCACAATCTGCACCATACTTTCCGACAGTTGTCCCCAGGCATTTTCCGTCCCGTCCGCCTCTGCCAGCAGCCGGATGATTTTTTTTCGGCTCAGCCAGACCTTTTCCATATAGTCGGGGGAGCTTTTATCCCAAAGACTGTCCACACTGGTCAAATAAGCATACTCTCCGCCCCACACATCGGAAAAGCTGCGGGTTTTCCCATTGGACAGGGCACAATACAAAGGCAGTATCGGTTCCCCGTTGTAGAGTATTTTTCTACCTTCCGTTTCCGATACTGCCTTCTTTAGTTTCTCTTCATCCATACCTTTGGCAATCCGCTCACGGGCCGACAGCCAGGGCTGACCAAGCCACTGACTTTCCGGCTGCCTGCCGCTGGCCGACGTATAAGCTATGTAAGTTCGCAGAATGACTGCCATTGCTTTCATTGTTTCTTCATTAGTATTTGGTTCCAGTACAGCAGCCAGTACACCGACCGCATACTCGTCAAAGCTCACGACCCTGTCCATTCCGAATTCCTTCATATGAACAGTAAAGCCCTCAGCGGACTGTTCCCAATCTGCCGAGGGCCTGTAATTCTGATAAATCTGCGTTCCCATACAGGGAATCGCCAATAAACATCCTATAAAAAGCCAGCCAAGCCGTCTCCGCATTTCGGACCTCCGACCTTCCTATGGTCTCTCTATAGAATATTCATCTCCATGCCGAATGTGCATGGACTTATTTTGTTAAAGCAACGGTATCTCTTGCGATCATTAATTCTTCGTTTGTCGGAACAACGAATACTTTTACTTTGGAATCTGCTGTAGTGATTTCAATTTCTTCACCGCGTTTTCCGTTCGCTTCTGCGTCGATTGTGATTCCAAGATATCCAAGGTAATCGCAAACGCCCTGACGTGTTGTTGCACTGTTTTCGCCAACACCAGCTGTAAATACGATCACATCAACACCGTTCATAGCTGCTGCATATCCGCCGATGAATTTAGCTACCTGGTATTTGAAAGCGTCCAGTGCATATTTGCAGCGTTCATTACCAGCATCTGCTGCTTCTTCAACATCACGGAAATCGCTGCTTACGCCGCTGATACCGAGAACACCGGATTTTTTATTTAAGATATCTGTTACCTGATAAACATCCAGATCATGTTTCTGAGCATAGAACTCAAGGATGGATGGATCGATATCGCCGCAGCGTGTTCCCATGATCAGACCGGCCAGCGGTGTAAGTCCCATCGTTGTGTCCACACATTTACCCTGATTTACAGCACAGATACTGGAGCCGTTACCCAGATGGCAAACGATTGTTTTCAGATCTTCCGGTTTCTTTCCAAGGATTTCAGCCACACGTTTGGAAACATAGCTGTGGGATGTTCCGTGGAAACCGTAACGACGAATCTTGTCCTCTGTGTATGCTTCATATGGCAGACCATAGAGGTAAGCTTTTGGAGGCATTGTCTGATGGAAAGCAGTATCAAATACAGCTACCTGAGGTACGCCTGGCATTAACTCTTTGCATACGCTGATTCCCAGAAGGTTTGCCGGATTGTGAAGCGGTGCAAGGTTGCTGCACTCTTCGATGGCTTTCATAACTTCATCATTGACAACAACGGAAGAAGCAAACTTCTCGCCGCCATGTACAACACGATGACCTACGGCATGAATCTCAGAAAGAGATTTTACAACGCCGTTTGCTTCGTCTGTCAGACAGCTGAGTACAAGTTTGATTGCATTTGTGTGATCTGGCATCGGAGATTCGATAGTAATTTTGTCTTTTCCTGCTGGTGTATATACGATTCTGCTGCCTTCAATACCGATACGTTCGCAAAGTCCCTTTGCGAGTACGTCTTCGGTATCGGACTGAATTAACTGGAATTTTAATGAAGAACTTCCACAATTGATTACTAAAACATTCATTATTCTTTTCCTCCCATAAAATTATATCCTTATTTTAACATATTTTTTTTAACTGACCAGCCCATTTATGGTATAATTTTCAAAAAAGGAGGTCATGTCTTGAAAAAAATGCAAATATTCATCTTCATTGTGGCTCTCATATGCTTTCTCGGCAGCGCCGGATACCTCGGCAAGTACTTCTGGGAACGGCATATTTCGGCAGAAAATATGAATGATGTGAAATCTATGCTTGTGGAAGAAACAGGCACTTCCAATACAAATGAAACGGCCGACAGCGACAACGGCGAAATTTTACAGCGATACGCCCGTCTTCATGAAGAAAATCCGGATTTCGCCGGATGGATTCAGATTCCAGATACGACCATTGATTATCCGGTAATGTATATCGAAGGGGACAATGAGACGTATCTTCATTCCAATTTCAACAAGGAATATGACGCGGGCGGCGTTCCTTTTATTGACGGTTACTGTTCCCTGGAGCCGGTCAGCGACAATCTGATCATTTACGGGCACCATATGAACGACAACAGCATGTTCCAGCCGCTGATGAATTACAAAGATATGGATTTTTTTAAGTCCCATAAAACCATTTACTTTGACACACTTCACGAAAAAGGAACCTACACCGTCGTTGCGGTTATCCTTTCCAGAGCTTTGGCCGATGGCGAAGAAGGCTTCCGCTATTACGGTCATCTCTCCTTTACGGACGAGGCTGACTTCAATGACTATATGAACAACATAAATCAAATGGCGCTTTATGACACGGGCGAGACGGCAGTTTACGGAGACCGGCTCATCACCCTGTCCACCTGTGAATACAGTCAGGAGGACGGACGTCTGGCGGTCATTGCTAAAAAAATTAATTGATAAAGTCCAATCAAAAATTCTTGACTTTTAACAAATCGCCCCTTATAATAAACACATCCGTGAGGGAGTAGTTGGCACAGATATGTGTGATAAGTCAACATACTGGCTGAAAACCTGGCTTATCTTAAATAACAAGACTCATGTATAGTTTTCTCTATACATGAGTCTTTTTTTACCTTAACGCGCGAAGCTTGACGGAGCGCGCCCATGCGTAGCATCTGACATGCGGAATGCCCGAATGGGTATACCCTGACGCGCGAAGCCTGTCGGAGCGCGCCCATGCGCAGCATCTGACATATGAACATCCCTCGCACATATACATATTGGTGTAAAGGAGAAACTTTTATGGGATTATTTGAATTATTTCTGATTGCCGCCGGCCTGTCCATGGACGCCTTTGCCGTCTCTATCTGCAAGGGACTGAACATGAGACGCATGAACTACCGCCACGCCGGAATTATCGCTCTGTTTTTCGGAGTTTTCCAGGCATTAATGCCAACCATCGGCTGGATTCTCGGAAAACAGTTCGAAAGTTACATAACAAGCATCGACCATTGGATCGCTTTTATTCTGCTCGGCTTTATCGGAATTAATATGCTCCGTGAAGCCCTCGGTGAAGATGAAGACCTGGCAGAAATTCCACAGGAGCACCTGGATTTAAAAGAACTTTTCATGCTGGCCATCGCCACCAGTATTGATGCGCTGGCTGTCGGCATCACCTTTGCCTTCCTCCAGGTCAAAATCGCACCGGCTGTCTGTCTGATCGGAATTACGACATTTATCATTTCCTTTGCCGGCGTTGGTATCGGCCACCAATTTGGCCGCCGTTACGAGAAAAAAGCAGAAATCGCCGGAGGTATTATTTTAATATTTATCGGATTAAAGATTCTCCTTGAACATCTGGGCATATTATAAAGGCAGGATTTCAATATGTTATCTTCTTATTCATTTGGCTTGAATCCCGCCCCCTGGACGATTTCTTCCGTCTCGAACAGGGCGTTTACAATCTCATTATAACTTTTCAGGCTCTGAGCCTTCCTTATCTTCTTCCCGTATTTTTTTGTATCGGCAAACAGACAGATGGCATAATTCCAAAATTCCTTCATCTTGTAAAGCAACGGGACTTCGCCGGACATCATCTCACTGTAGTCGGCATAAATCCTGTCATGAAATTCCCGGAGGATTAGCTTATCCATGTCCTCCCTCTCTCCAAGAATCACATCGATCAATGCCGGATTGGCAACAAGTCCCCGACCAAGCATGACCGCAGTCACCTCCGGAAACTGGCTGCAAAAGCTGTCATAATCCGGTTTTGTAAAAATATTCCCATTATAGCATACCGGACACCGGCTTTTTGTAAATCCCAACTGAAACATGGTAAGATTCGGCTTTCCCCGGTAAAACTCTTCCCGCGTCCGCGGATGAATGATTAATTCTTCCAAAGGATACTGGTTATAAATATCCAATAACGTCTCAAATTCCTCCGGATTGTCCTTTCCCAGACGCGTTTTAATAGAGATTTTCAGTTCTGCCTTACTGTAAATTTCTTCCAGAAAACGATTCAGCTCATCTTGAAATGCAAGGAAACCGGAACCCCGGCGCTTTCCTACCACCGTCCCCGACGGGCATCCAAGATTCAGATTTATCTCATCATAGCCCATTTCTGCCAGCTGTTTTTCTGTATAGATAAATTCATCGGCCCGGTTTGTCAGAATCTGAGGTATGATTCTCGGTCCCCGGTTATTCTCGGGAAGCACATCCTTCAAAGCCTTTGACGTCCGTCGGCTGTTCAGGCCCGGCGTAATAAAGGGTGTAAAATATTTATCCGCAGGATGAAAATAATTATAATGGGCATTACGGAAAACATATCCGGTAATGCCCTCCAAAGGTGCCATATAAAATTTCATGTTTTTTCTCTCCGTTACAGTAATAAAATCAACGTTCCCGCCACGATCAGGACAAGGCCCGCCAATCCCTTCGGGGATAATTTTTCTTTAAAAACAATCCAGGCGAAGACGACCGACACAACAATGCTCAGCTTATCAATCGGTACGACCACACTGGCCTTTCCGGTCTGTAATGCCCGGTAATAACAGAGCCAGGAAAGTCCGGTTGTTATCCCTGACAAAATCAGGAAAATCCAGCTTTTCCCGTCAATTTTACGAATCTCTTTCTGTTTATGGGTCATAAAAACGATCAACCAGGCCATGATTAAGACGACAATCGTTCGCAGAGCCGTCCCAAGGGTAGAGTCTACATTTTCTATGCCAATCTTTCCAAGGATTGACGTCATGCTGGCAAATACCGCCGACAAAACGGCATAGATCAGCCACCGGTAATCTCTTTTCTCCAATGCCCCTGAGTCCCGCTCTTCTGTCTGGCCGGACACCTTCGGCGCCGCTTTTTTCTGAATCATCAACCCCGTGCCTATGGCGATGGCGCACATTCCCAAAACCATATACACCGTTATCGGTTCACCCAGGATAAGAAAGGCACTGAGCATTGTAAGAATCGTACTGGATTTATCAATAGGTACCACCTTATTGACATCGCCCAATTGAAGGGCATGGAAATAGCAGAGCCACGAACCGCCGGTGGCAAGTCCTGACAGCCCAAGAAACAGATAGCTTTCCCTGGAAATATCCGGCATCGTTGTCTGTGTTCCCTTTATGAATACCATCATCCAGGCAAAAACAAGCACTACAATGGTCCTCAGCGCCGTCGCCAGATGAGAATCCATATCTTGGATTCCCAACTTGGCTAAAACGGCTGTTACCCCTGCAAAAAACGCTGAGCCAAAGGCCAGGATAATCCACATTATGACTCACTCTTTTCTTAATTAAAAATCAAAGGTATCCGGTGACGGACCAAAACGCTGATTCTTATTGAGGCCGTCCATCTTCGCCATATCTTCCGGTTTTAATTCGAAGTCAAAAATCTGACTATTTTCTATGATACGCTCCCGATGTACCGATTTCGGAATGACAATAATGCCGTTCTGAATCTCCCATCGCAGGATAATCTGGGCCGGTGTCCGGCCATAAGCTTTTGCCACTGCCACGATGACCGGATCCTCAAAAACGTTGGTACGTCCAAGGGGCGCCCAGGCCGTCACCTGAATTCCCTGAGCCTGACAGAAGCTGCGCAGCGGCTCCTGGCTCAGATAAGGATGACATTCAATCTGGTTCACCACCGGTACGATTTTTGAATGGTCCATTAAATCACGCAGATGCCTTGTCTGAAAATTGCTGACACCGATGGACTTTGTCCGCCCCTCTGCCTGCAACTCCTCCAGAATATTCCAGGATGATATATAGCAGTCTGCCACCGGCCAATGAAGAAGATACAAGTCCACATAATCCATCTGCAGCTTTTCAAGGCTCCGAAACAGGGCTTCTCTTTGAATTCCCGCCCGCATCTCATCGTTCCACAGCTTTGTTGTCACAAAAATCTCTTCCCTCGGGATACCGCTCTCCCGAATGGCCTCTCCGACTTCTTTTTCATTTCCATACACGGACGCCGCATCAATATGCCGGTATCCGGCTTCCAATGCAGCCAGCACTGCTTCTTTTGTATGTTCACCGCTCTTATAAACACCGAGTCCCAGAACTGGCATTTTCAAACCGTTATTTAATTCTAAACTCTGACTTAAAACCATTTTAATAAGTCCTTTCCTTATTCATCAATCTCAATCTGAAGGGATTTCATAGCTTCCAGTGCACAGCGATGGGCTTCCGGTGTAGAACCGGCACAACAGGATGCGTCCACCCGGACCGGCGTGTTCGGCATCGCCGTCCGAATCAGCGTTGCATTGGCCATAACGCAGATATCTGTACAAAGTCCCACGACAATGACCTCATCGATCGGCGCCATCCGGTCGATTCCCTGAAGACAACCGGCCATCTGAATGGAACCGAAGGTTTCCTTATCAAATACAAGACTTCGATTCGCCGTTACCAGTTCCTGAATATCTTCCTGAAATTTCCATCCTTCCGTATCCCGAACACAGTGTACCACCGGCAGTTTTTTCCCTTCCAGCGTTTCCAGGTAATTGTCCTCATGGGTATCCCGGGTATAAACAACCGTTCCCGGGAAATTTTTAATCTTTTCAATAACCTTTGGCAATACAGCCTGAGCCTCAGCCGAACCAAGGCTTCCGTCAATAAAATCTTTCTGCATATCCACAACAACAAGATATTTACTCATGTTTCTTTTCCTCCATTATTCCACACTCTTCAGTGATTCTACCATATTAATCTTTTTCAATTTAAAGAACATGACCACATTTACCAACAGCGAGAACAGGAATGTAAATCCAATCGCATAGAGATAACTTGGCATATTGATGTTCCGACCAAACATGGTCATCTCCACTTCTACCGTCTGAATGACAAACCGATGCAGTATTTTGCCGAGAAATACACCGGCGATAGCACCGATAATTGTCAAAAGTATATTCTCTCGGTAGACATAATTGCCGACTTCCATATCGTAAAAACCGAGAACTTTCAAAGTCGCCAGCTCCCGCTTACGTTCATTAATATTAATGTTATTCAGATTATAAAGAACGACAAAGGCCAGCATACCCGCCGATATGATCAAAACGACAATAACACTGTCCAGAACTGAAAGCATATCTTCCAACCGGCTCTCCATATTATTCGTATAAGATACGGTCAATATACTGTCATTTTTCAGAAGCTCTTCCCCTACCTGGGTCAATTTCTCTTCATGCTCTTCTTTTAAATCTGCAAAGATACAGTTATACGGCGGCGCTTCCCCCGCCAGCTTTTCATAAAGCTGCGGCGCCAGATAAATGTAATGGGACAGATAATTTTCGCAGATATCCGTCACCCTTACAGTGATTTTTTTATCATCCTCCAGCTCAATCTGAATCTCATCGCCTACGGAAACTCCCATATCTTTCGCAGCCTTTTCCGTCAGTATGGCGCTGTCCTCTGACATATACCATGTATCGCCGGAAACCCGGTCATTAAAGGTTACAAACTGCTCCAGATTTTCCAATTCCGCCGGTATATAAAGATAAACATCTTTCTTCTCAGCTCCAAAAGTCACCTCGGACAGACGCATATAACCATCCATATAAGCGCTGACCCGCTCATCCGATTCAAGCGTTTTATCAATAGATGTCTTTTCTTCCGCGTCCATATCCTCATCAATCACTGCCATCAGATCATAGACCTGAATCTTCCGGTACTGAAGTCTGGCGATATCCATAATCGAATCTTTCAGCCCATATCCGACGATCATGAGGGCCATACATCCTCCGATGCCAAAGATCGTCATAAAGAATCGTTTCTTATACCGTAAAAGATTTCGAACCGTTGACTTCCACGTAAAGTTCAGATTTCCCCAAATCCACGGTATATGCTCCAGGAACACCCTCTTACCACTCTTCGGCGCTTCCGGACGCATCAGCTCAGCCGGCTGTGCCAACAGAGCCCGGTAACACGCACTGATCGTGGCAACCATCGTACATAAAATAGCGGTTCCCGATGCGGCCAGGGCATATCCCATATCATACGGAATCACTATATCCGGAATATGTACATACATAATCTTATATGCCATGACAATGATATACGGAAATACTTTCTGACCGAACAGCACACCAAGGACGGAGCCGCTCAGAGTTGCGGCCAGAGCATATCCCACATATTTGGCGGCAATCCAAGACTTACTGTAACCGAGGGCCTTTAATGTACCAATCTGAATCCGCTGTTCCTCGACCATTCGGGTCATCGTGGTCAGACTGACAAGGGCAGCCACAAGGAAAAACAGCACAGGGAACACCGAACCAATGGCCCGCATACGGTCCGCATTGTCCGAATAACCGCTGTAATCCGAATTACTGTCTCTGTCATTCACATACCAGGACGGCTTATCAATACCGTCGATTTCATTTTTTGCATCCAGTATTTTAATTTCCGCATCAGAAATCTTTTCTTCTGCTTCTTTTTTGCCTTTTTCGTATTCTTCCCAACCATCAGCTAATTTCTGCTCATTCTCAGCAATGGTCGCATAAGCTTCAGCAATCTGGGCCTCGCCGTCATTCACCTGGCTCCAACCGCTGCTGTAGGCACTCTCTCCGCTGGTGAGCTGTTCATAAGAATCCGCCAGGGTTTTTTCCGCTTCTTCCACTGTCGTTTTCTGCTTTTCCAGTTCTGCTTTTCCGGCCTCAAGCTGTTTCCGTCCCTCAGCAAGCTCTGCCTTCTTCACCTCCAGCTCGGCTTTTCCGGCTTCAAGTTCTGCCCGGCCCGCTGTAATCTCTGCTTCATGGGCCAAAGCTTCTTCCGCCGCCGGCCGCATGGCTTCCATCGCATCAAGACTTGCCTTGGCTTCCGCCATCTGGGCTTCTGTCTGGGTTACTGCCGCCCGAAGCTGTTCTGCCTGAGCCATCTGCTCCGGCGTCGCCATGCCCGCGCCGATCAATTGCTCCAACTGAGCCAATTGATTTTTCAGCGTTTCCAGTCCGGACATGCCCCCCTGATACTGCTGCCATCCTGTCGTCAGTCCGGCAATCAAGGCCTTGGCATCAGCCAGTCCCTGTTCCGCAGCATTCAGCTCGCTTTCCTTTTCCAAAAGTGTCTTTTCTGCTTCCGCCATCTGAATCTCGCCATCAGCCAGTTTGGCCTCATTTTCTGCCAGCGTTTTTTCTGCTTCTGCCAATGCTGTCTTGCCCGATTCCATCTGAGCTAATCCGCTGTTATACTGGCTCCATCCATCATCCAGCGTATTCCGGCTGGCATAAAGTTTATCTTTTGCTTCCCGGATATCATTTTCCGATGACGCCAGCTCCGCTTTGCCATCGGCCAGCTCAGCCTCGCCATCCTTCAACTCCTGCTCCGCCTCTGACAGTTCGGATTCGGCTTCTTCTTTGGCTTCCGCAAGCTCAGATTCGGCCTCCGCGATCTTTTCATTGGCCTCGTCCATAATCTCTGCATAACGGATATCACAACGGACATCCGAGATATTTTCCACATTTTCTTTAACCTGATCAACAATTTCCGTATAGCTGTCCGTGAACGCCGTCGCATCTTTTGCACCTTCCACTGTCACGTAAGCCTGAGAATAGACTTCCTGATCAAAACTTTCGTCGGTCACATAGGCAAACATATCAATTTCACCACTGCCGATATTCGTGCTTCCCCGATTAAAGGATATGTACATCGGGCTGGAACAGGTGCCGACCACCGTATAATCTTCTGTCGAAAGATTCTCCGACAGTTCCGTATCCGTTCCCGATAAAAACGTCAGTGTATCACCGATTTTTATATCATAGGCTGCGGCCATATCCATATCGACAATACATTCACCCTTCTTTTCCGGCAGCCGTCCTTCGTCCACATCTACCTGATTCATCGTCTCCGGCAGGGACTCCACATGGATGACTCGCTCGCTCTCACCCATTAACGCCAGAACATCGATCATGTACCCCGGCTCGACCTTTTCCACACCATCGACGGCTCGAATCGCCTCAATATCATCCTCCGTCAGTCCAAGGGTACTTAAAATCTTCATATCCATCATATTACGGGCATCAAAATAGGCATCTCCCGAATAACGCATGTCCGGTTCAGAAGCCCGGATACCTGCAAAAAAGGCGACGCCAAGTGCAACAATAAAAAATATTGATAAAAATCGATTCAGACTGTTCCGAATCTCCATACGAAAATCCTTCGCTAATGCCTTCTTTCTCATAAGCACTCCCCATTACCATTCAATTGTTTCTACAGATATCGGATTCTCGTTCACCGTCATTGAAGATACTTTACCGTTCTTAATCTTAATTACCCGGTCAGCCATCGGTGCGATTGCCGAGTTATGCGTAATGACAATGACTGTCATTCCCCGTTCACGACACATATCCTGTAACAGCTTTAAAATAGCCTTGCCCGTATTGTAATCCAAAGCCCCCGTCGGTTCGTCACAGAGCAACAGCTTCGGGTTCTTCGCCAACGCCCGCGCTATGGATACACGCTGCTGCTCGCCACCGGATAACTGGGCCGGGAAATTCTTCATCCGGTCACCCAACCCCACATCCTTTAAAACACTCCGCGCACTCAACGGGTCCCGGCAGATCTGCAGCGCCAGCTCTACATTTTCAAGAGCCGTCAGATTCGAGATCAGATTATAAAACTGAAATACAAATCCAATGTCATCCCGTCGGTAACCCGTCAGTTCTCTCTGATTGTATTTGGAAATATCCTTTCCATCCACCCATATGGAACCGCTGGTCGCTGTATCCATACCGCCAAGTACATTTAAAACCGTTGTCTTACCGGCCCCACTCGGACCGACGATAACGACAAACTCACCTTTCATAATCTCAAAATCTATACCATCTGCCGCACGGATTTCAATCTCTCCCATACGGTAAATCTTTGTCACATTTTCCAGCTTTACATAAGCCTCCATGTATTCGCCTCCCGCTTCATGTTAATATTACAATTATAAAACGTTTAAAGTCACATTTCAACCGAAGGCCTGAAGTTCATAAAAAGTTTAGATTTCAGACAAAATAAAAAACACTGTGTATCCCCGATAAAAATTCATCTTCGTGAATACACAGTAGTTTTCTTCTTAACTTCTTAATTATTTTATTCTATCCCTAACCCCCGAACCTTCATATAGGCCTTAATGGCCTCTACACAGCCCTCGAAGCCGAGTTTGCTGCTGTCAAGGCACAGGTCGTAGTTCCGGGCGTCGTACCATTCCTGACCGGTATGGTATTTGTAATAATCGCCCCGATATTTATCTTTTTTCTGAATGAATCTGCGCATTTCATCTTCGGTCTTGCTGAATTTCTTCATGGCCTGTTCGAGGCAGAAATCAAAAGGGCCGTGCACAAATACACTGACAACGTGGTCATAATCCTTCAGCACATAATCGGCACAACGTCCGATAATGACACAGGACTCTTCTTCCGCCAGTTGTTTAATGATCTTGGCCTGATAATTGAATAAATTATCGGTGGAAACAAAGTCGTCGCTGTCCGGAGGAAGCACCTCGCCCGTATAGACCTTTTTTGCGATCCGGCCCAGAAGCCCGGATTTCGGCGTTTCATCCGCCGCACCAAAAAGCTGCTCGCTGATTCCGCTTTCATCAGAGGCTAATCGGATAATTTCCCGGTCATAAAAATGAATCCCCAAATCTTCTGCCAGCATCTTTCCAACGGTTTTTCCGCCGCTGCCATACTGACGTGCAATGGTAATAACTGTATGACTCATATGAATCCCTCCTATTCACCCAGATATGCCTTCTTAACCGACTCATCATTCATCAGTTCCTTCGCATCGCCTTCAAGTACAATCTTTCCTGTTTCAAGCACATAAGCCCTGTCCGCGATGCTCAACGCCTTTTTCGCATTCTGCTCAACCAGAAGAACTGTAGTTCCGCTGGCACTGACTTCTTGGATAATATCAAAAATCTCATTAACAAAAATCGGAGACAAGCCCATGGATGGTTCATCCATAAGGATAATCTTCGGGTGAGACATGAGCGCACGGCCCATCGCCAGCATCTGCTGCTCACCACCGGATAAGGTTCCGGCCAGCTGGTTCTTACGCTCTTCCAAACGTGGGAAACGCTTGTAGACCATCTTCAGAGACGCTTCAATCTCATTTTTATCTTTTCGGGTATAAGCACCCATTTTCAGATTTTCCAAAACCGTTAACTCCGCAAATACACGACGTCCTTCCGGTACATGGGCCATTCCCAATGTTACAATCTTATGTCCCGGCATCCTGGTAATATTCTTTCCCTCAAATTCCACCGTTCCGCCTTTGGCCTCAACCAGCCCGGTAATCGTATGCAGAATGGTCGTCTTTCCGGCGCCGTTGGCACCAATAAGAGCGATGACCTCACCTTCATTGACCTCGAAGGAAACACCTTTGATTGCCTGAATAACGCCATAATAAACCTGCAAATCCGTAACTTTTAACATTGCCATGCTGCTACCTCCTACTCGCCCAGATATGCCGTGATAACCTTCGGGTCATTTAAAACGACCGTTGGTTCTCCGTGAGCCAGCTCCATACCAAAATTCAGTACATAGAGATACTCACAGATACCGGATACCAGTTTCATATCATGCTCGATCAGAAGAATCGTAATATGGAATTTATCACGGATCAACTGAATCGTGTCCATCAGTTCCTGCGTTTCATTCGGATTCATACCGGCCGCCGGTTCATCCAGAAGCAAAAGCTTTGGTTCCGTTGCCAATGCACGGGCAATCTCCAGTTTTCTCTGTTTACCATAAGGCAAGTTGGAAGCCAGTACATCTGCCTGTCCGTCCAGATCAAATACCTTCAATATCTCAAGAGCCCGTTCATCCATCTCTTTTTCCTTTTTAGAGTAATTTCCCAAATGGAAAAAGCTTTCAGCCAGGCTGTATTCCACATGATTATGGAGAGCCACTTTAACGTTATCCAGCACCGTCATCTTAGAAAAAAGACGGATATTCTGGAAAGTTCTTGCAATGCCCGACTTACAGATTTCCGTCGGTGTCTTACCGACAAGACTTTCACCATCCAATACGATGGTTCCTTCACTCGGTGCGTACACACCGGTCAACAGGTTAAATGCCGTCGTCTTTCCGGCGCCATTCGGTCCGATCAGGCCGACCAGACTGCCCTGCTCAATACTCATATTCAAATCATCCACAGCACGAAGGCCGCCGAAGGAGATTCCCAGATTTTTAACTTCCAGTAAAGCCATCCTATTCTCCCTCCTTCTGAATACTCATCGCTTTTTTAAGATTTCGTTTTTCAATCATCGATGTACGGAATTTTGAGTTGTTAAAGAGCATCATCGCAATCAGGACAACCGCATAGAGCAGCATACGGAAATCAGCCGCACCACGAAGCACTTCCGGAAGAGCTGTCAACACAACCGCTGCGATAATCGCACCTTTAATATTACCCATACCGCCAAGAACGACCATAACAAGGATTTCGATGGATTTGTTGTAATCAAAGTTTACCGGTTTTAAAATACCTACGTTATGGGCATAAAATACACCGGCCATTCCGGCAAAGAAACCGGAAATAACAAAAGCCATTGTCTTAAATTTACTAACCTTGATACCAACAGCCTCTGCAGCAATATAATTGTCACGTACCGCACAAATCGCACGCCCATGTCTGGATTTTACCAGATTGGAGATAACGACGATTGTGAGCAGGACGAATATATAAACAAAGGTAAAATTTTTATAATTACTGTAAGCACCAATACCAGAAAGGCCCTTGGCCCCTCCTGTAAATTTCAAAGAGTTAATAACAGATTTAATGATTTCACCAAAACCTAATGTAACGATAGCCAGATAGTCGCCTTTCAGACGAAGTACCGGAAGACCGATAATCAAGCTGAACAATGCAGCCACAATACCGCCTACCAAAAGACCGATCAACAGTTCAACCATCGGCGGAAGGTCCAGCGCATTGGTCGTCAATGCTCCCGCATAAGCTCCGATAGACATAAATCCCGCATGCCCCAAAGTCAGTTCACCAAGGAAACCTACAAGAAGGCAAAGCGACACAGCCAGCATAACATTGATACAACATGGAATAATAATGGACATAGCCTGACGTCCAAGTAATCCGCCATAAATCAAAGCCATGACAATGCCATAGACAACAAGAGCTATAACAATATTTACAATTACTGATTTATTAATTTTCTTATTCACCGCTGCCACCTACACTTTCTCTGCTTTCATTTTACCAAGTAAACCAGAAGGTTTTACCAATAAAACGATAACAAGCACACCGAAAACAATGGCGTCTGCAAGCTGGGTGGAAATATACGCTTTTGATAAGCTTTCAATAATTCCCAGCACAATTCCTCCGAGCATCGCTCCCGGAATACTTCCGATACCGCCAAGAACGGCCGCAACGAATGCCTTAATTCCCGGCAGTGCGCCCAGTGTTGGGGACAAGGATTCATACTGGCAGATAAACAGAATACCTGCTACCGCTGCCAAAGCTGAACCGATGGCGAATGTCATAGAAATTGTTTTATTGACATTGATTCCCATTAAAGCGGCTGCCCCTTTATCCTCAGACACAGCCCTCATCGCACTTCCGGCCTTTGTTTTATTAATAAACCAGGTCAGAATGCTCATGGCAATCACGGTTACAATGAATGTAACAATCGTAATTCCCGAAATATGAATGCCTCCGATTTTTATTGACGGCACTTTAATGACCGAACCAAAAGGAATCGGCGTTGCCTTAAATATAATCAAAGCAACATTCTGTAAAAAATAACTTACGCCGATTGCTGTGATAAGTACGGCCAGTGACGGAGCGTTACGCAGCGGTTTATACGCAATGCGTTCTACCGTAATTCCAAGAACCGCACAGACAACAACGGTCAATAAAATACATACCGGCACTGGAAGTCCCAATAATGCCGCAAATACATAAAGTGCATATGCACCTACCATAATGATGTCTCCATGAGCAAAGTTAATCATCTTTGCAATACCATAAACCATGGTATAACCCAGGGCAATCAGGGCATAAATACTCCCTGTCCTCAGTCCGTTGATCAACTGTTCCACAAGATTATTAATCAGGCTCATTACCCTCCACCTTTCTATTTTTATATTACCGAACTAACTATATATTTTAATATAATCATTTCTCGCTTGCAAGGATTAATGCCCAAAAATCCAAATTTTGTCAGGAAAACACGAAAAAAATAAAGTGCTGTGCTATTATCCATGAAGAAAACGCCAATATCCCTCTGGCGGGACATCGGCGTCTCTTTCTGCTCCAACATTCTGCTGTCAGATAAAATTATTCATATAATGTATAAGCACCATCTTTAATCTGGATGAATTTGCTTCCTTTGTTTGGTTCACCTTCAGCAGTATATGTAATTCCATCACCTGTCAGACCATCTACAGTGATTTCTGTCATAGCTGCGATCAGGTCTGCACTTTCAATAGAACCAGCCTGTTCCATAGCTGCTTTGATTGTGTAAATACCATCATAAGCATCTGCTGCGAACTGGTCAGGTGTTGCATTATAAGCTGCTTCATAAGCTGCTACGAATGCTGCTACGTTTTCAGATGGGTCTGCTGCAAAGAATGGGCTTAAGAAGATAGCATCTTCAACAGTTGTTGTATCTGTAACTGTTCCGAGAACGCCATCCCATCCGTCACTACCGAGGAATGGAAGTTCCATACCCATATCTTTAGCCTGTTTTGTGATATAAGTTGCTTCCTGATAGTAAGCAGGAACGAAAATAGCTTCTGCATCTGTACCTTTGATTGTTGTCAGCTGTGTATTGAAGTCAACATCTCCGCCTGTGAAAGCTTCACTTGCAACAACTTCGCCGCCTTTAGCTGCGAATTCTTCTTCAAATGCTTCTTTAATACCCATGCTGTAGTCAGAAGAGTTATCATAGATAACAGCAACTTTCTTATATCCAAGTGTATCTGCTGCCAAATCTGCCATTGTCACACCCTGTGCCGGGTCAGTGAAACAAATACGGAAAGCATTGTCATTCTTTGTACAATCCATAGCAGAACCGGATGGTGTAATCTGTAAGATACCATCTTCTGCTGTTAAGTCTGTGATAGCAATACAAGCACCACTTGTTACACAACCAAGAATAGCCTGAGCGCCCTGATCCATAACAGAGTTATAAGCCTGGATAGCTTTATCCTCTGTAGCTTCGTCATCGGCAAATACCATATCCAGTGTATATGTCTTGTCACCAACAGTTACACCGCCAGCTTCGTTGATTTCCTTAATAGCGATTTCAGCACCCTGTTTTACAGAGTTTCCGTAAGAAGCAGCATCACCTGTCACAGGTCCGATACCACCAATCATGAACACTTCGCCATCTGCGGAAGCTGCGGAAGTTTCTCCGTCTGCAGTTGTTTCTGCTGCTTTTGTTTCTGCTTTTCCATCAGAACCACCGCAAGCTGTCAGAGAAGCAACTACTAAAGATGCGGCCAGAGCCATACTCATTACTTTTGTCATTTTTTTCATGTCCTTTTCCTCCTTTTAACTTACCGTTTATTGTAATACCTAAACCTAAGAATTGTCAATGAAAACTATCTTTTCCCCGGCAGTTTTTTGGAGTATAATAAAAATAATCACTTATTATATAGGAAGGGGACTATTTTATGAAAGTTTTGACAAACGGCCATTTTATTTCCTGTGATGAAGAAAATACCTGTTTTTCTGTCATGGCTATCGATGGAGATAAGATTGCATATACCGGCGACAGCATCCCGGAAGACCTGGCAGATTACCCGAAGATTGATATGCACGGCTGTACCATCGTGCCTGCATTTTCAGATACCCATATGCACTTTGAAAGCTATGCCCTGTTCCGCACCACCGTCGATGTGCGGGACGCTAAAAACTTTGAGGAAATGGGAGAAATGCTCCGCGCATGGACAGACACCCATCCGAAGGCAAAGTTTCTTCCTGCTTATGGCTGCAGCACCCACACTGTCGAGGAAAAACGTCTGCCTGAGATGAAAGATCTGGATGCCATGACCGACCTGCCATTGCTCATCGTTAAATATGACGGTCACGCCGCCGTTGCCAACTCTGCTCTGATCGACCTCTTCCCTCTGGAAGTTCTGGCTGACCCGGGCTTTGATTCGGCTACCGGATGGCTCTACCAGAATGCTTTCTACAAAGGCGTTAACTTTATCACACAGAAGGTGTCCCCGATCACTCTGCTCCAGGGCATGCAGGATGCGGCAGAAAGCCTTGCTTCCAAAGGTATTGGCTACATACACACCGTGGAAGGTGTTGGCTATAAAAACGATATCGATATTGATACGATCAATATTGTCCGCCGGGCTCTGCCTCAGAAGTTCACCGTCTTTTTCCAGACAATGGACGTGGATAAGGTTGTCAAACGAAAAATGACTCACATCGGCGGCTGTTTCTCTCTGGCGTTGGACGGCTGCTTTGGTTCGGAAGACGCCGCTCTGTCCGAAGGCTACACCAATTGTCCGGAAAATAAAGGCTTCCTTGCCTATTCTCAGGAGGAAGTTAATGATTTCTGTATCAAGGCCAACCGGGCCGGACTTCAGATCACGATGCATGCCATTGGCGATGCGGCTGTGACACAGGCCTTAAATGCCTACGAAGCAGCATTAAAAGATTATCCGCGCAAAGACGCGCGCCATATTTTAATCCACGGCGATCTGATGAACGCTGAAGCCATCAAAAAAGCAGCGGATCTTGGCATTACCATCGCCGTACAGCCTGCCTTTTTAGACTGGCCGCAGGAACCGGAAGCCTATCTGGAATCCATCCTCGGCGAACGGGCAAAACAGATTTTGCCGCTCCGGGATATGATCGATGCCGGACTGCTCGTCACCTCCGGCAGTGATGCTCCTTGTACCATTCCGGACCCAATCGAAGGTATCCATATCTGCTGTAACCATCCGAATCCGGAACAGGCTCTGACCCCGATGGAAGCTTTAAAGACCTACACCATCTGGCCGGCCCGCAGCGCTTTCGACGATAACTATTACGGCAGTCTGGAAAAAGGCAAGAAAGCCAACTTCCTTGTATTGGATAAAGATATCCTTTCCATTCCAAAGGAAGAAATCAAAACAACAAAAATCAAAGGAGTTTTCCTGAATGGACGCCGTTTCCGCCCATCAGAGAAATTCTCTATTCCGGTCCTTGCACATGAAATCTGGAAACACCGCAAAGAGGATTAGGCCATGATCTACACCCCTATGACCCGTAAAGCCATGCGGATTGCCTATGACGCCCACGCCGGACAGGTGGATAAGACCGGGCTCCCCTATATCTACCACCCGATGCACCTGGCCGAATCCATGACCGATGAAAACTCCGTCATTACCGCCCTGCTCCATGACGTGGTTGAGGACACAGATCTGACTATCGATGATCTGGCCCGCGAAGGCTTTCATGAAGATGTACTGACGGCGCTGACCCTTTTGACCCATAATCCGGCAGAAGAATATATGGATTATATTTCCCGGATTTCTACCTGCCCTCTGGCCCGCAAAGTCAAGCTGGCAGACCTCCGGCACAATTCAGACCCTACCCGGCTGGATTCGGTGGACGAGAAAATGGCCCGGCGGTTCGAAAAATATGCCCGGGCGATCCGGCTTCTGGAAGCCGTTGAAAACGTCCAATAAGCAAACTTTAATAATTAATTACAATCTATATAAGACAGGCATCCAACTTGATAGTCAAAAATCAGAAGATTGCCTGTCTTATTTTGTCAAACAAAATGTATTGTTATCTTCATCTCAATGTGATATAATTAAGCAACTAAAAATTAGTTGCACATGATGGTGGTGATACTTATAGATGCCTAAGAAAAGTGATTTGCTTAATAAACTATGCAGAAAACCCATACCTAAAAATTTTTCAAAAAGAGAACTGGATACCCTTATGGGAAAATGCGGCTGTGATAAATTTTCCGGAGGCCGGGGGTCCGGAATTGGTTTTGTTCACAAAAAAACAATGCGTATATTACAATTTGATGAACCACATCCCGGAAATGAATTATATAATTATCAAATAAAAAAGACGATACAATTTTTAAAGGATATCGGCGAACTCAAATAAATTGCAGGAAGGTGATTAAATGAATTCAATGTTGGAATATAAAGGGTATCACGCATCCATTGAATATGATGCAGAAGATAATATATTTGTCGGAGAAGTATTCGGCATTGCAGATTCGTTGAATTTTCACGGAACATCCATTGACGAATTAAAGGCGACATTTACACAATGCATCGACAACTACCTGGAACTGTGTAAAAAAATCGGTAAAAATCCAGATAAAGAGTTCAAGGGTACTTTTAATGTGAGAATTCCCCCGGCTCTTCATAAAAAAGCCGCACTGGCCGCAGCAAATCAAAAAATCACATTAAATCAATACGTTACACAGGCCATTGAAAACTCTTTTAATAAAGACAAAAATTTTAAAGAGACGATCATCTATATTCCATATGCAACACAACACATGGATTGGGAAAGCGGAATAAATAACAGAATCCAAACATTATATAATGATGATTCTATTTTTACTACAGAGGAGAAGATCACATATGTCAGAAATTAATGCAAAAATAATTGATCAAAAAATTATCAGCACCCATATTACCATATCCCGTGAAATCAAAAACAGTATTGACTTAAAGCTCGGCTGTCAGGCTAAATTAAAAACGCCTCGGGATATTGAAAATAAAAGTGTACTGTTAAACATAAAATTAATCTTAGCCACGCCAACGGATGATTTAAAAGCAGAACTTATTGCAGACATTATTTTTGAATTAGATTATGTGCCCGACGATTATAATATAATTGCAGAGCAAAAGCTTATCCCTCTGGCCCGAACTTCTCTGTTTGAGACGTTGGATGAAATTCTGGTTGCCATGGGATATAAAAAGATGCGTCTGGCAGATAAAATATCTCAATAGATTGATTTCCATTCCCATTGACTTTTGAGAAAGAATTTCATATACTAAATGAAAAGGTGCGCCGTAAGATACGTCTCCCGGCAAACCCGCCAGAAACAATAGAACAAATAAACCTGCTGAACCTCAGGGTACGCCCGAAAGCGAAGATAAGGATGAATTATAACATACTATGTATACCCTTACCCTGCCCGGCATTTTTTACGGACAGGGTTTTTTAATTACAAATGGAGGTTTTTATGGACACACGTATTGCCGTTATCGGCATCATCGTAGAAAATCCGGAGGCTGCGCCTCGAATCAATGACATTCTTCACGAATATTCTCCATACATTCTCGGACGCATGGGGATTCCCTATCAAAAACGGGAACTGTCCATTATCAGTATTGTCATTGATGCACCGCAAAATGTCATCAGCGCTCTTTCCGGCAAACTGGGGATGATTCCTGATGTAAGCACTAAGACGGTTTATTCCAAAGTTTAAACAATGAAAAGGAGAAGATATTTATGTATGATGTAAAATCACTGAAAGCGGAAGAATTTATTAATGACGAGGAAATTCAAGACTGTCTTCGATATGCCAGAGAAAATAAAAATAACCGTGAACTCGTCGACGAAATTTTAAGAAAAGCCGAAGACATGAAGGGCATCAGCCACCGGGAAGCCGCCGTTCTTCTGGAATGCGATCTGCCGGACGAAATTGAAAAGATGTTCCGCCTGGCAAAAAAGATTAAAGACCGCTTTTACGGCAATCGTATCGTTATGTTTGCACCGCTCTATCTTTCCAATTATTGTGTGAACGGCTGCACCTACTGTCCATATCATGCGAAAAACAAACACATTGCCCGTAAAAAACTGACACAGGAAGAAGTTCGGCAGGAAGTTATCGCTCTCCAGGATATGGGCCATAAACGTCTGGCTCTGGAAGCCGGCGAAGACCCGGTTCACAATCCAATCGAATATATTCTGGAATGTATTGAGACCATTTACAGCATCAAACATAAAAACGGCGCTATCCGTCGTGTCAATGTCAATATTGCGGCTACCACTGTGGAAAATTACCGCAAATTAAAAGAAGCCGGTATCGGCACCTATATCCTGTTCCAGGAGACCTACAATAAGAAGAGCTACGAAGAACTGCACCCGACCGGACCAAAGAGCAACTATGCCTATCATACCGAAGCTATGGACCGTGCCATGGAGGGCGGCATCGACGACGTGGGTATCGGGGTTCTCTTTGGCCTGAACATGTATCGCTATGATTTTGTCGGCCTGCTTATGCATGCCGAACATCTGGAAGCCGCCCAGGGCGTGGGGCCGCATACAATCAGTGTCCCTCGGGTCTGCCCGGCAGATGATATTGATGTCAACGACTTTTCCAATGCTATCCCGGATGATATTTTTGAGAAAATTGTTGCCTTAATCCGCATCGCCGTGCCATATACAGGCATGATCATCTCCACTCGTGAATCTAAACGGGTCCGCGAAAAAGTATTACAGCTCGGCGTTTCCCAGATCAGCGGCGGCTCCCGCACCAGCGTCGGCGGCTATGTGGAACCGGAACCGGAAGAGGAAAACTCCGCCCAGTTCGACGTTACCGACCAGCGAAGCCTAGACGAAGTCATTGACTGGCTTCTGGAAATGGGATTTATCCCAAGTTTCTGCACCGCCTGTTACCGCGAAGGTCGTACCGGCGACCGGTTCATGTCCCTTTTAAAAGCCGGACAGATTTCCAACTGCTGTCAGCCGAACGCCCTTATGACCCTCAAGGAATACCTCCTGGACTATGCTTCTGATAAAACCCGTGAAGACGGTGAAAAGCTTATTGAAAAAGAACTGGCCAACGTCGCCAGCGACAAAGTCCGCGAAATCACCCGTGAACACCTGAAAGATATTGCTGAGGGAAAACGGGACTTCCGATTCTAAAAACCAATCTGACTATCTATTTACGAAAAAACGCAGCTGCCGCTTCTGTGGCAACTGCGTTTTTTATACATTTCTTCTTTTACTAAAAACCCGAACAACTCTTCGAAACTTAATGTATCTCTCTGAGTTTCAACTCCTCATAGGTATTTCTCTTACGACTTGGTGTTTACCACACATTCGTATGTGGGGGACAGTTTCAACTCCTCATAGGTATTTCTCTTACTTCCAAGAGTAGATTCTCTTCTACTTAAGGTACCTGCGCACTCCAGTTTCAACTCCTCATAGGTATTTCTCTTACAACCGATTTTATCACATCTTTTTCTAAAACACTACCCCAAACATCTATATTTTACTGGATTTTCTTCAAAAAAGTGGGGCAACCTCTTTTTAAGAATCCTTTAAAATCAAGGCTTCCCGGTATTTTGAATTTTTCACTGGAGGTTGACCCACTTTTTATAGCAATACTAATTTCCTTTATCCTCTGTTGCACTCAGGGCCTGATCAACTAACTCTTCGAGTGTATTCCTTACCTGTTCCACAGAACTCTGACCAAAAATATGATTACATATGCCTACATAATAGTCTTTCCCATCCACCTTGAATACAGAGAACATCAGATAGTCTTGCGTTTCCGTCCGCGCTTTTACCACTAATTCAAATGCCTCGTCAAAAAAGCTTCCCAAATTGGTATGATTCCGCTCGACATACCACTCGACAAAATCTTCTTCTGTTGGCCTGAACACCATGAGTAAAACGCTGATTCCGATAATTATAATTAATGTGAACATATACTTTATGAATTTCAAACTTATCTTACCTCCACAGTTAATATGCCTTTTCTTACTAACAGGATATCGCCTTTTAAATATTCGGCTCTGGCTGGCGTATGCACTTCTGACAATCGAATACGTTCCACCGAATTATATGGATTTATTTGATTGCCTCCCGTGTCAAAAAAATCAAATACTTCCAGAAAATCATTGCTGGTAAAATGCGCACAGGTATTAAAACTGTTAAAATAGAATCCCATCGGCTGTACGGTATAATCTGAATATAGTTCAAATATGGCCTCTTCTGTTTCACATTTATCAAATTTAACCCTGGCAGATTTGTTATAATGGATGGACGCATTCACGATCAGGGCCTGTATCGGATAGGGCTTTTGACAGGATAACGACGGAGCTGTCTGTATCGTCTTTCCATCAGGCGCCTGTTTATCCACAAAAACTTCGTGGGTATCTGCCACGGCCTCCTTTGTAACAAAGGCCGATGGACTGCTGTGTATTTCCATATCTTCCTGCGTATCTTCTATCAGCTCTTTTTCATCTACAGATGCTTCCTCCATCATTTTAATTAAACGTACAATCATTCTTTTAATGATGGTCACGTCTCTTAGAAGTCTCCGCTGCCTTGCTATCATCACCCCAATAAGCATTGCTGACATGAACAGCAGCACCAGAAGAGCGATCAGCATATAAGTAATAAAGCCTATATTTATGGACATCATTCTTCCCCCTCGTACCGTTCAATAATAAGGTCCAGCATGGCTCCGCAAAGAAGCTCATTTTCCAGACCCGGACAAGCCATGATCAGGGATTTCTTTGTCATCATCAACTCTGCCCTTAAACTTTCAAACTCCTGATTTGCCTGTTCACGAATCATGTCATCAAAACTGCCGTCTCCAATTCCAATATAGCCCCAACAATTGTAACTGTCCTCAAACATTTCATAGGTATAGGCTTTCATAATGGCATCAAATGCGGCGTCATATATCTGTTCCTTCATTTTTCTGAACTGAGCTCTGGTTGCATCCGTATTGACCGCCTCCAGCTTCGTCCAAAATTCATTTTTTCCGTCCTCATCTTCACCATAGACAATATCGACATAATATTCTGTAGGGTCTGGTCTGGAAACAAATTCCGGTTTTTTCCCTGCATTGTCCGCTTCTTTTAAATCCAGCAATCCCTGGGCCACACTCAGCTTGTCCACATCATTATTTGGAAGCAGCTCAATATTTCCGACATATTCCTCACCAAGATTTCTCTTAATCTGTGCTTTTAATCGGGCAATAAAACGCTTCTCAAATCCGTCAGCCGTATTATTCATAGCCAGAGAACCTTTCCCCACCGGAGCAAGCAAAACGTGGCTTGTCGATTGCAGATCGCCTGCCTTTACAGCCCGGACGATGGAATCAGCATAAGCGGGAATCGCCACATTCAGCTTTGCTTCCACGATCTGCTGAACGATTTTCTGAAAGTAGTCCGCATTTGCACCGGTAACACAAAATCTGCTGCTGCCAAACAATCGGTTCAAAGGAAGAACAAAGCCCAGGCGCTCGTACAACTTACCCTTCTTCAGTTCCATCGCTCCACTGATCGTTTGCATCGCTCCCTGCATTAAGTCCTGATTTCCTCCGGCAAAGCAGCGCATTAACTCTGCGGCCTTTCCTTTATAAACCTTTGCCAGAGTAGCATTCGTTATATTTTGCGCCGCATAAGGAATTGAAAACATATACAAATGCCCATTTACTCTCAGAGAATAGTCATGCGTTGAATGACCATAATCCGGCGTGGCCGCCGCAACAGTATCACCCATATACTTATTTGCCGGAGGATTATTTTTATGCCATTCAGCCGTCGCCTCACTCTCAGAATAAAGGCTCACATTCTGACCGGGCTTTAATTGATTATCTTCGGTAAGATACTCATTCATAAACTCTAACGCTCCCTCAATGGCTTCTTTCATGAATTTTGTAATACCCTCGCCGGAGCCATTTTCCGGATAAGATACAACAAATTCCAGATTGTTGGAACATACTGCATATCCTTCGCGTGAAAGGGCAAGCGCCGCTTCCAGCAGAGCCGAACCAATATACAGCTTCAATGCGGATACACAATTCGCCTGCTGAACTTTTGTTAAATTCGACCGGGCCGCCATTTCCTTTGGATTGGAAACAACTCCGATTTCGGTCATTGCAGCCGTCATGGTTCCCGAACATTTTGCAAGCTCTCCAAATAAAGCTTCCTGATCGGGCTTCCAGATGCGGCTTTCAACCATCAGTCGTGACCAGCCCCCCGAATCTTCCGTGGAAAAGAGCTGCAAAAGTGAATCAAAATGGGTTCCGGACCCATTGGCCGGTCCGGTATGCCTTTCAACTGCCCAGTTCAATTCTTTACCTGACATTGGTGTTAATGGATGAATCATATCCGTAAATGCCACGCCTTTTGACTTTCCGCTCCCGGCAACGGTCATCAATCGCACAGAGACCGCTCCCGCCGGGTCAAAGGATACATAAACCGTATTATCTTTTCTGTGGAATGCCGGTACTTTTTCAGGGAAAATGCACCCCAAAAGATTTCCCTCTTTGTCCCGGAGCTCCAAACGCGTGATTCGGCTGGTACGCTGATGAACTTCCCATTTGCCCCCATACTGCCTGGATTCCAGACCGACAATCTGTTCCTTTGCATCCTCCGGAAACTCCTTCCATAAAGCAGCTACCTCGTCTATATCCCCTGTATCTTTAAAGGCAGCTTCAAATCCCTGAACCAGATAATTATATTTACTTAAAATGCCATCTGGAACCTTATACGCCAAATCAATATAATTATGCGGCAGACAACATTTCCAGCCCCTGCTTCCTTTTGTATATATCCGATGCTGTAAAACACCATCAGCCAATGCCGTAACCTCAATCCATTCCGGCACATCCTTTTCATTCAATGCACTCCACTTATAGTCGATACGGGTCAATTCATCCGTATTTTTTACCATAGGAATAATGACCATCCTGGAATTCACGTTCCTCATGTATGGCCCCATGGTGACATTGGTTCCCGTATAGATGAATACAGGTTCATCCAGCAGCTTATCTTCCCTGTTCGTTCCCGGATAGCCGCAGATAATCGCGGCATCTGCGCCAAATGTCGTTTTGCGTATATACTCTGCCGCCTCTTCCGGAATTTCTTCTCTTTTTTCAGCTTCATATACTGTCATCTGTTCATCTGAAAGCGCACCGCCGAAATCTTCTAAAAGTTCCCCCAGAACATTGTCAAAAGCACCGTTTTCTATCATCTTCTGAACCAATGCGCGACAACGTTCTTTCACATGCGGACGGGTATCCAAATATGTATCCGGATTCATGCCATGAATCTCTTTGTCCCGGAAACCGGCCGCCGGGACAAAACACTTCCAATCGGGATCAAAAACGCCGCATACCCGACCGTCAATATACATTTCCAGCAGTTGTTCAGGCGCTTCCTTCCATCCCTCCATCTGTTCGGCATTAAAAATGCACTGTCTGTCTAATGGATTCTTTGAATCATAACGGTGTATGACAAACTCTGCCCGGCTCCCACTGTAAGCCGTCTCACCCCACAGAATGTAGAGTGTTTTCAACGAAATTTTCGAAGCCTGCCGAATGTCTGCATCCTGACTGCGCACATTCATTTTCCAGGCATCCATATGGGCCGAAGGCCGGGCAATGCTTTTAGGATTTTGCGCCATATGTTCATTCGATGCAGAAGTATTGTGCAGACGGCCCAACTCTTTAATGTCCATTCCTTCCAACTGTACAACACCATTTTTCTCATTATTTCTTGCTTCCTGAATTTCTTTAGCATTTACCAGAGCCATGTTCTTTTCTCCTTCCTGCTGCTGCATACGTCATAAAGTTCCTCCATAATAGCCATAAAGCTGCGGGGTTTCCCATTTTCAACACATTTTAGCTTGCGTGCCTTATCCGGTGTTAATCGGGTATGATACAAATTGCCTTCGCCACATTCGCTGAGATCATCCAGCAAAAATCCTGTCATTCCACCAAATGCGCTCACATCCTCTCCGTTTAACATTCTGTCAATCTGAAAAACAGGAAAAATATCGGTTTTCTGCTCTTCTCCCGGAAGGGTACCCGTTTCCCAGTTCATCCCTGTCAGACAGATGTCCCTCAGCCATGACAGCCAGAGTCGTTCTCTTTCCAGAAGTATCTTAAAAGGCCTGAGCACCATTTCTTCAAGTTCATCGTAGGCAACCATTGTCTGAAGCTTCCTGCCTGTCTTTCCGCCGTACATTCTGCTGATAATTTCTGCCTCATAAAGCATCCCGTTTTTTATCTGCTCCGATGTTAAATCCAGCTGTGGCCGCAGCCAGTAAAAGAGCATGGCATCAAAGCGGAGCCGCGCAGACAGAGCCAGACGGTATTTCTCTGGAAGTCCCAGATTTGCCCAGTTTGTCTTCCCATTGCCAGGTAAAGAATAATGTGGAATTAACGGTCCCTTTTTCTCCAATTCCTCATCCGTCCTTGAAAAGAAATTCTCGACTAGCGCAGTAAATACAAGTTCTATCGCATGGGCATGTTTAAACTGAGAACCGCCTTCCGACGCTTTGGACGCCTGAACCGGCATATAATCATGTTCAAGCCAGTAAAAAGCATCTGTCGCCTCGGCAGCCTCGGCGGGATAATTTCTCAACGTTCCGGATACCAGGCCGGCCACATCCTGGTCAAGCCCGTTAATCCTCGGAAAGCGGAACGCTGCTCCCGTCATGATAACCGCAATCTTTAAAACCCTTCCCACATAAGCCTTCGCCTGTTCATATTCGAGATGGAGATTTTCCATAACGGCCTCTATACAATACTTTCTAAGTAAAATCGGATGCACGCATAAATTGGTGCGGCCTTCGCCTCCGATTCCCGAGCCTGCAAATACGACCCGAACCTCATATGTCCCATTAGAATCAACCACTTCATCTATGATTGCTCCAAAGCCTGCTTTCTTATCTTCCGGTGTTCTCATGGCCGCTTCTAATACGGTACTGGAAAGAAGGCTTCCCAGAATTAAATTTCTGCCGTAACCCTTATCAATCGCAAAGTCCAATTCGCTTTCCGTTAAAATCGTCTGCTTTTGATACCATTCCGGAGCAATTGCCCTCAATGTTTGTTCTCCGTCTTTTTTCTTTATGACTTTGTCCGACAGTTTGAGAAAGACAAATTGGATATTTGGATTTCGAAGATTAAGTGTTTTATTCGTTTCCAATACTTTCTTAACTTCGATGATCTCCTCGCCTCCCGCATCCATTGTTTCAAAAGCTATGGATACTGCTTCCGATATGCCCTTTTCGTAAAGTGTGGTTGTATAAAGCATATGTATCAACGAACGAGCATCCACGATTCCGGTTCCACCTTCACACATAATATGATTTTTACTACAGTTCATAATCCTTCCTCCTTAATCAATATCTGTTCAGAACACGGTCCGGAAGCCCGAAAAACCGCATTAAGATAAATAATAAAATGTTGCCTGTAAAGAACCCCGTTAATACGGAGCTGTAACAATACACCGGGTTAATGCCTACAAAAATCACATGAATCAGCATTGCGATGACAGCCGCCAGGGCAATCAGACCGGAACAAAGGACCGACGGCACCAGATACCGGATAATATGTCCAAAAGCAGCCTTTCGCTTCTCTTCGGTGTTATACATATCCGCTGCAAGGCGATTTACTGTCCGATACCACTGCACATAAGCAATTCCGGCGGCGATAAACTGGGCAAA
>CABRLU010000007.1 GCA_902471845.1 uncultured Lachnospiraceae bacterium
TTAAATCAAGAACGAGATGTTCGCTGCCGATAAGTTCCGACAGAGCCTTTAAACGGTCAAAATGGATTTTACCGTCCTTAAAAACATAAGAAGTTACAATGACATGGGAAGCTCCCGCATCCAGGAAACGTCGGGCATTTCCGATATGAATACCGCCTCCGATCTGAAGTCCGCCCGGATAGGCCGTCAGAGCGCCGAGGGCCTGAGCCACATCTGCCGCATAGTATTCCGAAGATTCCGGGTTCAGTAGAATGATATGACCGCCATGGATGCCATCTTTCCTGTACTGGCTGGCATACCAGGCCGCATCCTGTTCCGAGACAAAATTTTCTTTTGCCTGGTTGCCGGTATCCTTTAAGCTGCCGCCGACAATCTGTTTTACTTTGCCATTATGTATATCGATACATGGTCTGAATTGCATTTTCATACACCTCACTGGAATTATGAGAAAAATTATAGTATAATTTACTCCGTATTGCAAGAAAAAGGAAAGTAAGGAGCGATCAGGATGGCAAAAAAGAAAGACGCCGATATTAATAAAACCAATGCCATGCGGCTTTTAGAGCAGGCAGGCATAGCTTTTCGTATAGAAACTTATGAATTCGACGAAGAACATTTGAGTGGAGAACATGTGGCTTCTCAGGTCAGTCTTCCGGCGGACCAGATTTTCAAAACCCTTGTTGTCCGTGGGGATAAACAGGGAATCATGGTCTTTTGCATTCCGGTGACTATGGAGCTGGATTTGAAAAAGGCGGCGAAAGCTGCCGGAGACAAAAAGATTGAAATGACCCATGTCAAAGAATTACTTGGTTTGACCGGATATATACGCGGCGGCTGTTCACCGATCGGCATGAAGAAAAAATATCCGACATGGATTGATGAAACGGCCATGCTTTATGATGAGATAGCTGTCAGCGGCGGCGTCCGGGGAATGCAGATCATTATAAATCCGGAAGAATTGAAAGCCTTTACCGAGGCAGTTTATGCAGATGTTACCCAATAAAAAGTAAAAGGGAATCCGGCAGTCACCGGACCGGCGGTGACGCATAACATAGAATAAGAAGTGTTTTATGGGGTGCGGCATGCGTATTTGCGAACTTCGCCAGAAAGAAGTCATTAATGTTCGGGATTGTCAGCGCATTGGCTTTGTGGTGGATGTGGAATTTGATCCCCATACGGGAAACATCTGTCAGCTGATCATTCCCGGTCAGGGGAAATGGTGCGGCCTTCTCGGCAGGGACACAGAATATGTGATTGGCTGGAAATGCGTCCGGCAGATTGGTGCGGATATCATTCTGGTGGACGTTTGCATGGAGGAAATCATGCGCCACTGCGAGGGATAGAAAAGAACAATAAAGGCGGACAAAATAATACTTTTGAATGTCGTTTTGCCGGTTCTTTATATCAGAAGGTCTTTTGTAACCATTGTACAGACTTTCGTCAGATTTTGTAGAAATAGTTTTTAAAATATAGCAAATAAGCATTTTTTAAACTATTTCACAAAATCTCGAAAGCTGGCACATATTATAAAAGACCTTCTGATATATTTCCGACAAAACGACATTCAAAGGGATTTTTTTATTGACCGCCTTTATTTCCTCGATTATAATGAATTTATCGAGGAGGGTAAAAAGATGAAGTGTCCATTTTGCGGAGAGGCAGACTCAAAAGTTATTGACTCTCGTCCGGCGGAAGACGGAAGTTCCATACGTCGGCGCAGACAATGTAATGCCTGCCAGAAAAGGTTTACAACCTATGAAAAAGTCGAAACGATTCCTTTGATCGTCATTAAAAAGGATAACAACCGGGAGCCTTATGACAGGCAGAAGATTGCTTCGGGAATCCTTCGCTCCTGCCATAAACGGCCGATTTCGGCGGATCAGATCAACAAGCTGGTTGATGAGATTGAAACAGAAATCTTTAATCGGGAAGAGCGGGAGATTCCGGCTCAGGATATTGGCGAGGTTGTTATGAATCGGCTGAAAGATCTGGATGCAGTAGCTTATGTTCGGTTTGCTTCTGTGTACCGTGAATTTAAAGATGTGAATACCTTTATGGATGAGATTAAGAAAATCTTAAAATAGGAATTTATTCAGGCGGAGCCCTTTTTTGGGGAATTCCGCCTGTTTTTTGTTATTTGTTTTTCGAATCAATGATAATCGTCACTGGGCCGTCATTGACCAGTTCGACAGCCATGTCTGCGCCAAATTCACCCTCGGCTACGGTGAAGCCCAGGTTTCGGAAAGCTTTTATAAAGTCCAGATAAAAAGCTTTGGAAGGTTCAGGCAGGCCGGCATCGATGAAGCTTGGCCGGTTTCCCTTCTTTGTATTTGCAAATAATGTAAATTGGGAGATAATCAAAAGTTGGCCATCGACATCTCTTAATGAAAGATTCATTTTTCCTTCGGAATCTTCAAATACACGAAGTCCGGAAATCTTTTTAATCAGATAGTCCATATCTTCTGTAGTGTCATCTTTGGCTACGCCAAGAAGGATAACAAAGCCTCTGCCGATTTCTCCGTGAATCTGTCCGTCAATAGTTACCTTGCCCCGACTGACTCGCTGTATAACTGCTTTCATGGTAATAACTCCTTTCACTGCGGCCGTATTCGGCACATTTTTATTATATATGCCGGGAGCAGCAGCGTCAAATGTAAGACGAAAAATGTCAAAAAGAGCAGATACTTTGTAGTTGAAGAATCGAGTACATACTGATAAAGTATAATCAGGTATTGCCTTTCGAGAGAAAGGACAAGGATTTATGTTTTGTAAAGTATATAGTGCGCTTTGTTTAGGTATTGAAGGGCGTATTGTTCGGGTAGAAGCGGATATGAGCAGTGGCCTTCCTGCGTTTCAGATTGTAGGCGAGCTGTCTGCGGAAGTTCGTGAGTCTGGTGCGCGGATATGTACCGCCATGCGAAATTCCGGTTTTTCACTGCCTCCGAAGCGTTATCTCATTAATCTGGCACCAGCCGATTTTCGAAAGTCGGGAACCGGTTTTGATCTGCCTGTCGCTGTGGCACTTCTGTGCTGTATCGAGCATGTTTCTCCAGAATTTCTTGAAAACAGTATATTTATCGGTGAACTGGGTTTAAATGGGACGCTTGTTCCGGTCAAAGGGATTCTTCCGATGATCAGCCAGGCTGCAAAAGAAGGTTTCAGTAATTGTTTCGTTTCTGCGGAAAATGCTGAAGAGGCGGCGATCGTATCCGGAATGCGGGTCTTTGGCGCCAGGTCTTTTTCAGAAGTTATTGCTCATCTGCAGGGGAAAAGAACATTGTGCCAAATATCTGTCCCGATGCCGGAAAAAATCGAAGAAGAAAGAAAATATCCGATGGATTTTGGAGATATTCGCGGGCAGGAGGCAGCGAAACGATGCATGCAGATTTGTGCGGCCGGGCATCATCATTTACTTGTTATCGGACCGCCGGGGAGCGGAAAAACAATGATGGCGGAGCGTCTTCCCTATATCCTGCCGGAGATGACGTTTGAAGAACAGATGATGGTGACAAAGATTCACAGTGCAGCGGGACGGCTGAAACCGGGAAGCGGATTGATGACCTGCCGGCCTTTTCGGAGGCCTCATCACTCCGTATCTGATAAAACACTTGTCGGGGGCGGAGCAACCCCAACTCCGGGGGAGATCAGTCTGGCTCATGGCGGTATTTTATTCCTGGATGAATTTGCCGAGTTTTCAAGAAGTGCTGTGGAATCTCTGCGTCAGCCATTGGAATCCGGGGAAGTCTTTGTTCATCGGGTACGGGGAGATTTTTGTTTTCCGGCAAGGCCCCTGGTGGTTGCTGCCATGAATCCCTGCCCCTGTGGATATTATCCGGACAGAAAGCGTTGTCGCTGTACTTCGGGCCAAATTCAGAAATATATGGCGAAGATCAGCGGACCGGTGATGGAACGTTTGGATTTGTGCGTATATATTCGTCGTGTAGATTACCGCCATATGACCGATGAACGTTCCGGTATGGACAGCCGTCGGATGCAGGAGAAGATAGAACGGGCCTGCCAGATACAAAAGGAAAGATTTTCTGGAAGAAATATTCGATATAATAGTGGGATGGAAGGAAAGATGCTGGAGGAATATTGCGGTCTGGACGAGGAGACACAGCTATTTTTGGGAAAGGTATATGAAAAATTTCATTTATCTGCCAGAACTTATCAGAAGATTCTAAAAGTGGCCAGGACCATCAGTGATCTGGAAGGGAGCTCAGAAATTCGGATGGAGCATGTGGCAGAAGCTGTTGGGTATCGGCTGCCGGATGAAACCTATGGAGGCAGCCTATGGGGTTGACGGAAAGAGAATGTTGGTTTTGGATGTGCAGCCGTCCGTGGCTTGGTGTTCGTTCTATTGACAAACTATTGGGATATTTTAAAACAGCGAAGAATATTTATTATGGAAGAAACTCACAATATACGGAGGTTAAAAGTTTAAGTGAGAACATCCGAAAACGGCTTGAGCAGTGTGGGGAAAAGGATGAAACGTTGCTGAGACGGGACATGTCCCGGCTTGAAAAATCAGGTGGTCGCTTTGTGTGCCGTATAGACAGGGAGTATCCGGAAAAGCTCAGACACATTTATGACGCACCGGCCGGACTGTTTTATTATGGCAATCTTCCTGAAAGGAAGCGGCCGATGATTGCCATTGTGGGAGCGAGAGAAGCCAGTGGATATGGTCTGGCCTCCGCCAGATATTTTGCCGGGGCACTTTCAGAAATGGGAATTGATGTTATCAGCGGGTTGGCCCGGGGCGTGGATGGAGAAGCCCACCGGGGTGTATTAGAGAACAGCCGGAGCCTGTTGGAGAATACTTTCAGAGCAGGGCAGACATGGGGTGTACTTGGATGCGGATTGAATATTTGTTATCCGAGGGAGAATTACAGTCTATTTGAACAGATGAAGGTTCGAGGTGGAATTTTAAGTGAATATGGTTTGGATGTGAAGCCGGAGCCCTGGCGTTTTCCAATGCGTAACCGGATTATAAGCGGCCTGGCTGACGGAATTTTAGTTATTGAAGCAAGAGAACGAAGCGGTGCCCTTATTACGGCGGAAGCGGGACTGGAACAGGGTAAAAATATTTATGCCCTGCCCGGGCGCTTTAACGATGCATTAAGTCAGGGATGCCATCGGCTGATTCAGAGTGGGGCCAAGCTTGTTTTTAAGCCGGAAGATATTGCAGAGGATTATGACATTTCTCCGAATTGTCTGAAAAGCAGACAGGGAAAAACAAAACTTTCACTTGATAATTCAGAACAATTGGTGTATGCTAGTTTAAGTTTAAGCCCAAAAGATGTGGACACCATTTCAGCGGAGTGCGGGCTTCCGTTATCGGAAACCTGGAGGATTTTACTGAACCTTGAGCTGGAAGGGCGGATACGTCCGATTGGGAAGAACCTGTATATACGCAGTATTTAGGCGTATATAAAAAAGGTTTTGACAATAGAGATGAGATAGTGGAGGCGTATTATGGCTAAATATTTGGTTATTGTGGAATCTCCTGCGAAAGCCAAAACCATTAATAAGTTCCTTGGATCGAATTATCGGGTAGTTGCGTCCAATGGACATGTGCGTGATTTACCCAAAAGCCAGTTGGGAATTGATATTGAAAACGATTTTGAACCAAAATATATAACTATTCGCGGAAAAGGTGATATTCTTGCCATGCTTCGTAAAGAAGTTAAAAAAGCGGATAAAGTTTATCTTGCAACTGACCCGGACCGGGAAGGAGAAGCGATTTCCTGGCATCTGGCTCAGGCTTTGAAATTGGAACCGAAACAGATACATCGTATCACATTTAATGAGATTACAAAGACTGCTGTAAAAAATTCTATCAAACAGGCCAGAGATATTGATATGGATCTGGTGGATGCTCAGCAGGCACGGCGTATACTGGACCGTATGGTGGGTTATAAAATCAGCCCGCTGCTCTGGGCGAAGGTCAAACGGGGATTGAGTGCCGGTCGTGTGCAGTCGGTAGCCCTTCGTATTATCTGCGACAGAGAGCAGGAGATTGATTCCTTCATTCCGGAGGAATATTGGTCACTGGATGTCCTGCTGGATGTTAAGGGTGAGAAAAAGCCTTTGACAGCCAAGTTCTATGGCAGAGATAAGGAAAAGATAGAGATTCGTTCCAAAGAACAGTTAGAGGCAATTCTGGCGGATTTGGAAGGTCATCCGTATAAAATATATAATATTAAAAATGGTGAACGTTCAAAGAAACCGCCGCTGCCGTTCACAACGAGTACACTGCAGCAGGAAGCTTCCAAACTGCTGAACTTTTCAACACAGAAGACGATGCGCATTGCTCAGCAGTTGTATGAAGGTGTGGATATTAAAGGAAATGGAACGGTCGGTCTGATCACTTACCTGAGAACAGACTCCACCCGTATTTCTGAGGAAGCGGACGCGGCTGTGCGTAAGTTTATTGGTGAGGCTTATGGACCGGAGTACGTTATCGGTCAGATGAAAGACAGTAAAAACAGCGGAAAGATTCAGGATGCCCATGAGGCGATTCGTCCGTCAAATAGTGAATTGACACCGACAAAGATTAAGGAATCTCTGTCCAGAGACCAGTTTCGTCTGTATCAGCTCATCTGGAGCCGGTTTGTTGCCAGCCGGATGGCCGATGCGGTTTATGCGACGACGAATGTTAAGATTAATTGTAATGGCTATATTTTTACAGTTACGGCGTCAAAGATTAAATTTGAAGGTTTTCTTTCCGTGTATAAGCATACGGAGGATAAGGCGGAATCCAATGTCCTTTTAAAGAAATTGACAGAGGATAGTGAGCTTTCCTTCCATGATTTTGAAGGAAAGCAGCATTTTACTCAGCCGCCGGCACATTTCACAGAGGCTTCCCTTGTAAAGACACTGGAGGAACTCGGGATTGGACGGCCAAGCACCTATGCGCCGACGATTACGACGATTATTGCCCGACGTTACGTGGCGAAGGAGAATAAAAATCTTTATGTGACAGAGCTTGGTGAAGTGGTAAATCAGATTATGAAAGATGCCTTTCCGAGTATCGTCGATGTTTCTTTTACTGCGAATATGGAATTCCTTTTGGATAAAGTTGAAGAGGGCTGTGTGAATTATAAGACGGTTGTCCGTAACTTCTATCCGGATTTAGAAGAGGCTGTTCAGACTGCGGAGAAAGAATTGGAGCAGGTAAAGATTGAGGATGAAGTGTCGGATGTGATCTGCGACCAGTGCGGTCGTCATATGGTCATTAAATATGGACCTCACGGAAAGTTTCTGGCATGTCCGGGATTCCCTGAGTGTAAAAATACAAAAACTTATTTTGAAAAAATTGGTGTGAGCTGTCCAAAATGTGGTAAGGATATTGTTATTCGAAAAACGCAGAAAGGACGTAAATATTACGGTTGTGAAGATAATCCGGAGTGCGATTTTATGACATGGCAGAGGCCTTCCGGGAAAAATTGTCCAAAGTGCGGCAATGCACTGCTGATAAAAGGGCAAAAACTGGTATGTGCGGATGTAACCTGCGGATATCGGGAAAACCGGGAAGAAAAAGAATCATAGACCAGCTGTCCCCTGTCAGGGCCATCACAATGGGCTCTACAGGGGACTTTTTGCATTATAGCTGTTTTTGGAGTATATTTAATATGGAAGAAACTATAACGTTTGAAAATCTGTGGGATGAGATTAAGGCACATGAGGGAGAGACTTTTTATACAGTGAAGGGGCTGCCCTTTACTTATCGGGTGCGGGGCGGCGAACTATTCACGGAACGCAAGAAAAAATCAATTACCCGGGCTACCTTCGAACAGGCTTTTTTGAAGGTCCGGTCGAAGCCGGAAGAGATTACCGGACCCAAAAGGCTGAATGTTTTCGGCGGACCTTATGTATGGGCCATATTTATGAAACTTGGCATTGTTGAGGCAAAAAGCAGGTAGGAAATTTATGACAAAAAGACTGATTCTTGTGATTTTATGTTTATGTTGTATTGGATGGCTGACTTTGATTTTTCATCTGTCTACGGAGGACGGTGAAAAAACGGCGGATACAAGTATTCACATTGCAGAGAAAATATCCGGTGTACTTTATTCGTCACCGACAGTTGAGCAGACAGCCGGGATACATTATATGGTCCGAAAGGCCGCTCATGTGATTTTGTTTTTTGTTCTGGGAGTGCTGTCAGCCCTGACCGGATTGACAGTTCTACATTTTTGTCCGGTGCCGTGGGTAAGATATGTGATTTTTGCGGCGGTGCTCTGTCTGTTGATCGGTGTGGGATGGCTGGATGAGTGGCATAAGCAGTTTATCGAGGGCAGGCATTATCAGATTGGAGAGGCAGTTTTAAATATGATCAGCGGCTTGATGGGAGGCGGTATGACCGCTGTCTTTTATCATTTTTTTCTATAAGTCCGGAGAGGAGCAGAGAATTATGCCAAGAGTTAAGAAGATGAAGGTGGTTTTTACATTTCCATCGACGGTTCAGGCCCTTAAAATGGAGCAGTGCTGCAAACGGGATGGTCTGGATGGCCGTCTCATTCCGGTGCCGAAACAGATATCTGCCGGATGCGGGATGGCCTGGGCGGCGGTTCCGGATTCGAAGGCAGCACTGGAAATAATGATATCTCAGGAAGGTATTGAGGTTGAAGGGACTTATGAGCTTTTGCTATAGATAAAATGTTTTAGAATGGGGGAGCGAATGATGGAACAGGAACCGATTGTATTTTGTAAAGGCGGAGGCTGTACAGCAAAGCTTGGACCTGCAGTTTTGAGTCGGGTTCTAAGTCAGATACCTAAGGTAAAGGACGCGAATCTTTTGATCGGCTATGAAAGTTCAGACGATGCGGCAGTGTATAAGCTGACCGAGGAATTGGCGATTGTCCAGACCTTGGATTTTTTTCCGCCGATGGTGGATGATCCGTATGTTTTCGGACAGGTAGCAGCAGCCAATGCTCTAAGCGATGTTTATGCCATGGGCGGTGAAGTAAAAACGGCGCTGAATATTGTCTGTTTTCCGGAAGCCATGGATTTGAATGTTCTCGGACAGATTCTACTGGGAGGAAGCGAGAAGGTCAGGGAGGCTGGCGGTGTTCTGGCCGGCGGCCATTCGATCGCAGATGCGGATGTGAAATATGGTCTGTCCGTGACCGGAGTGATTCATCCGGAGAAGATTTTTGCAAATAACCGCTGTGAAGAAGGAGATGTACTTCTATTGACAAAGCCTCTGGGGACAGGAATTGTCTGTACGGCAAATCGTCTGAGGGAAGCTTCGGAAAGTGCCATGGCGCTGGCTGTAAAGTCTATGACCACATTGAATAAGTATGCCTCGGAAATTGTGAAAAAGTATCGGGTGCATGGGTGTACAGATGTGACCGGCTTTGGTTTTCTCGTACATCTGTGTGAGATGCTAACAGACCGGTTCAGCGCGTATATTGATGCTTCATCTGTTCCGTATATACCGGAGTGTCCGGAATACGTTGAGGAGTTTTACCTGACGGCTGCAGGGCAAAGAAACCGGAATCATGTGGAAAGTCAGGTAGCATTTGTCGACTGCAGTTTTGCAATTGAGGAAATCCTGTTTGATGCTCAAACATCCGGCGGGCTGCTGGTAAGTTTGCCGCCGGAGGATGGAGCGGCGGCACTTGAAGAGTTGAAAGAACTTGGATTGCCATGTAATATTGTAGGCCGGGTGACGGCCAGAGAAGAAAAAACAGTTATTGTAAAAGGATAAGGGGGAGATAAAAATGAGAAAATTAGATGAACGCGGAAAACAGTGTCCGATGCCGGTCATCGAAGCAAAGCAGGCATTGGCGGAGGCAGCTCCGGGAGAGATGATCGAGGTAATTGTGGACAATGAAATCGCAGTGCAGAATCTGACGAAAATGGCGAAACATAAACAATTAAAATCGGCGGCTGAAAAGAAGGGTGAACGGGAATTTTCTGTTGTTATCGAAGCAGGAGATGAAGCATCCGGAACAGATGGGCAGGTTTCGGTTGCTGTGCCGGAAGAGGAAACGGAGATGCTTTCATGTGCACCGGACGGAAAATCCAACGGTCTGGTCATCGTACTTTCTTCCAATCAGATGGGTTCAGGAGATGAGGTTCTCGGCAAACTTCTCATGAAAGGTTTTGTCTACGCGGTGAGCCATCAGGAACAGCTTCCGGAGAAGGTGCTGATGTATAACAGCGGAGCCTACCTTTCCTGTGAAGGTTCAGATTCCCTGGAGGATTTGAAAGAACTGGAAGCTCAGGGCGTAGAAATTTTGACCTGCGGTACATGTCTGAATCATTATCATCTGGAGGACAAGCTTCAGGTGGGCGGTGTGACCAATATGTATGATATTACGGAAAGTCTTCTGCAGGCTAAAAAGATTATTCGTCCATAGGAAAAGGTTGGGAGAGATAGGATGATTTATCTGGATAGTGCGGCGACCAGTCTGTACAGGCCGGCGCAGGTGGTCGAAGCGGTGTGCCAGGCACTGACATCTTTGGGAAATTCCTCACGGGGCACCCATACGGCGGCGCTGACAGGGGCCCGGATGCTTTTTGAAACCCGTCAGATGCTGTCGGACCTGTTCAATGGGGATGGCCCGGAGCAGGTTGTCTTTACGGCGAATTCCACGGAGAGTCTGAATATGGCTGTCAAGGGGATATTGGTGCCGGGAGACCGGGCCATTACGACGGTAATGGAGCATAACAGTGTGCTCCGTCCTTTGTACGAGATGGAACGACAGGGTGTTTGTCTGGAAATTATCGGAACGGATGATCTGGGACGTTTGGATATGGCGTCGATGAAGCAGGCGATAGATTCCGGGGCCAAAGCTGTATTTTGTACCCATGCGTCGAATTTGACGGGAAATATCAATGATATCCGGAAAATCGGCGGATGGTGCCGGGAGGCAGGTGTTCTTTTTGTAGTAGATGCTTCCCAGACAGCGGGGATTTTTCCAATCGACATGCAGGCAGATTATGTGGATGTTTTATGTTTTACAGGCCATAAGAGCCTTATGGGACCCCAGGGAACCGGTGGACTCTGTGTGCGCAAAGGGCTTCAAATCCGCCCTCTGGTCACTGGAGGGAGTGGTATAAGAACTTTCGATAAAATGCATCCGCTTCAGATGCCGGAAGCATTGGAGGCGGGGACGTTAAATGGGCATGGAATTGCGGGATTAAAGGCGGCGGTGGCGTTTATTCAGGAACAGGGAATGGAACCACTTCGGAGTAAGGAACAGAAATTGGCCCGTGAGTTCTATAACGGGGTTCGGGATATTCCGGGTATTCGCTTTTATGGAGATTACTCAGCGCTGGAAAGAGCTCCGATCGTTGCGCTGAATCTCGGAGATGAGGATTCTGCGGAAGTGAGCGATTGGCTGGCCCAGGAATATGAGATATGTACCCGTCCGGGCGGCCACTGTGCGCCGCTGATGCATCGCAGATTTGGAACGGAAGCACAGGGAATCGTGAGATTCAGCTTTTCAAACTTTAATACAATAGACGAGGTGGAAGCAGCCATATCAGCTTTGAGAGATTATTGACACAGAAATCCTCTCACCGGATATTAAATTTTCCATATCATAAATATAAGCAGGCAGAATTTGGCTGTTCGTGGGAAATTTAAATAAAAAGGTGGGAGACCATGATACAATCTTTGATTTGGGCTGCCCTCGGAACTGGATTTGCATTCTTAATGACGGTATCCGGCGCGGCAACCGTATTTTTGTTTCGAAAACAGGTAAATGAAGGACTGCAGAAAATTTTTCTCGGGTTCGCTTCAGGAATTATGATTGCTGCTTCCATATGGTCGCTGATTATTCCGGCAATTGAGCAGGCGGAGGCGTCGGGAGGATTGCCGTGGGTTCCGGCTGCTCTCGGATTCCTTTTCGGCGGCCTGTTTCTTCTGATAGTGGATGTCATTTTTGCAAAATGTACAAATCGGTCAAATCGATCGAATTTACTTGTATTTGCAGTGACACTCCACAATATTCCGGAAGGGATGGCCGTTGGTCTGGCTTTTGCTCTGGCGGCCCAGAATATAGACCAGGGAGAATTATATGCGGCCGCCTTTGCGCTGGCCCTGGGCATTGGCGTTCAGAATTTTCCCGAAGGTGCAGCAGTATCTTTACCACTCAGGCAGGAGGGAATGTCGGCAAAGAAAGCGTTTCTTTACGGGGTTTTATCTGCAGCCGTAGAACCGATGTTTGGGATGATGGTAGTGCTGGTGTCCGGCTTTATCCGGCCGGCCATGCCCTGGCTTTTGTCCTTTGCGGCAGGAGCCATGATTTATGTCGTTGTGGAAGAATTGATTCCCGAAGCCAATGATTCGGGACGGTCTCACAGGGGAACCATAGGAAGCATGGCTGGATTTTTAATTATGATGATTCTGGATGTTGCCTTGTCTTTATAAGTGACGCCGCGATTTTTTATAAGTATTTTTAATGGGGAATCTATTGATTTAAAAAAAATATTGCGATAGAATAAGGGCGGATATTTAACAACTGGAAATGCATATGGAAGGAAGAGGTCAGGTTCAAATGAAAAAATTAGAAATGTTGTATGAAGGAAAAGCAAAAAAAGTTTATACGACGGACGTAGAAGACGTATTAATTGTTGATTATAAAGACGATGCAACAGCATTTAACGGCGAGAAAAAAGGAACGATCGTCGGTAAAGGTGTTGTAAATAACCGAATGACCAACCATATTTTTAAAATGCTTGAAGAAAAAGGCATTCCGACCCATCTTGTAGAGGAATTAAGCGACAGAGAGACAGCTGTAAAAAAAGTAGAAATTGTTCCGCTGGAAGTTATCGTTCGTAACGTAGCTGCCGGAAGTTTTTCTAAAAAGCTTGGCATTGAAGAAGGTTTCCGCCTTCTTGCGCCAACATTGGAATTCAGCTACAAAAATGATGCGTTGGGCGATCCGATGATTAATGACTACTATGCGATTGCCATTGGTGCAGCGACACGGGAAGAAATTGATCGTATTACGGAACTTGTATTTAAGATTAATGAAATTCTTGTAGCTTATTTTGCCGAAAAGAATATTGACTTAATTGACTTTAAGGTAGAATTTGGACGTTATAAAGGTGAGATTATCCTTGCGGATGAAATTTCACCGGACACATGCCGTTTCTGGGATTCTGAAACCCATGAGAAACTGGATAAAGACCGTTTCAGAAGAGATCTGGGACGGGTAGAAGAAGCTTACGAAGAAGTTTATAGAAGACTGGGATTATAATTATGATGAAGCAGAAAGACTCCTGTCAGATAAAAGAGGAACTCCATGAGGAATGTGGTGTCTTTGGTGCTTATAACACAAAGGGCGAGGATATTGCTTCCTGGATTTATTACGGATTGTTTTCGTTACAGCACCGTGGTCAGGAAAGCTGCGGCATTGCGGTAAGTGAAAATAGAGATATACGATATTATAAGGATATGGGACTGGTCAACGAAGTATTTACGCCGGAAAATCTGGATAAACTTCACGGAGATATCGCCATTGGCCATGTCCGGTATTCAACAGCGGGCAGCAGTGTGCGCGCCAATGCTCAGCCATTGGTGACGAAATATGTCAAAGGACAGCTTGCTATTGCCCATAATGGTAATCTGGTCAACGCGGTGGATCTGCGTGAGGAACTGGAAAAGAACGGTGCCATTTTCCAGACAACGATTGATTCGGAGGTCATTGCCTATCTGGTGGCTAAGGAACGGGTACACTGCCCTTCCGTTGAAGAAGCGGTCTCCAGGGCCATGCCGCATATTAAGGGAGCCTATTCCCTTCTTGTCATGAGCCCGCGGAAACTGATCGCAGCCCGGGACCCTTATGGCTTTAAACCACTCTGTATTGGAAAAAGAGACGATACATGGGTAGTGGCATCGGAAACCTGTGCGCTTGACACGGTTGGCGCGGAATTTATCCGGGATGTGGAACCGGGAGAGATCATTGTTATTAATGAAGAAGGTCTGGCATCGGACCGTCGTTATTGTAATCTGGCTGAGAAATCCGGCCGCTGTATTTTTGAATATATTTATTTCGCCCGTCCGGACAGTGTCATCGATGGGGTCAGCGTGTTTAATTCCCGAATCATGGCCGGAAAGATTCTGGCTCAGACCCATCCGGTGGAAGCTGACCTGGTGGTTGGTGTGCCGGAATCAGGCAATGATGCTGCTATGGGATATGCCCTGGAATCAGGAATTCCTTATGGCCGGGCTTTTGTAAAAAATAATTATGTCGGCAGAACCTTTATTAAACCGAAACAGAGCATGAGGGAACAGAGCGTTAAAATCAAGCTGAATGTTTTAAAGGATGCGGTAAAAGGAAAACGTATCATTATGATTGATGATTCGATTGTCCGCGGAACGACCAGCGGTAATATTGTCCAGATGCTTAAGAATGCAGGGGCAACGGAGGTTCATGTCAGAATCAGTTCACCGCCGTTTAAATATCCGTGTTATTTTGGTACGGATATTCCAAACAGAGATCAGCTCATTGCCAATCATCATACGGTGGAGGAGATTGGTGAGATGATGGGAGCAGATTCCCTCGGCTATTTGGATCTGGAACGTATGGGTGAGATGGTGGAAGGCTTGAAGTATTGTCAGGCCTGCTTTAACGGGGATTACCCGTTGGCGCCGCCGACCCGGGATATTCGTGGGGATATGGAATTTTAATTTAGGAGGATAAAACATGAATGATAGATACCAGAGTCCGTTATCGGAAAGATATGCAAGCAAAGAGATGCAGTATATCTTTTCTCCGGATATGAAATTTAAAACATGGAGAAAATTGTGGATTGCCCTGGCTGAAACAGAAGCAGAGCTTGGCCTGCCGATTACGGAGGAACAGATTGCTGAGTTAAAGGCGGCAAAGGATGACATTAATTATGATGTGGCAAAGGCCAGAGAAAAAGAAGTACGTCACGATGTTATGTCTCATGTATATGCCTATGGACAGCAGTGTCCGACAGCAAAGGGTATCATTCATCTGGGAGCGACCTCTTGTTATGTAGGTGACAATACGGATGTTATTATTATGCGTGAAGCACTGTATCTTGTCCGTAAAAAGCTTCTGAATGTGATCAGTGAGCTGGCAAAGTTTGCAGATACCTATAAAGAACTTCCGACACTGGCATTTACCCATTTCCAGCCGGCACAGCCGACAACCGTCGGAAAACGCGCCAGTCTCTGGTTAAATGATCTGGTCATGGATTTATCCGATGTGGATTATATGATTTCCCAGTTAAAACTGCTTGGTTCCAAGGGAACTACCGGAACGCAGGCCAGCTTTTTGGAATTATTTGATGGAGACCATGAGAAATGTAAGGAAGCCGATCGTCGTATCGCACAGAAAATGGGCTTTGATGCCTGCTATCCGGTATCGGGTCAGACCTATTCCAGAAAACTGGATACCCGTGTGCTGAACGTCGTTGCCAGCATTGCCCAGAGTGCGCACAAATTCTCTAATGATATTCGTCTCCTTCAGCATTTGAAAGAGATTGAGGAGCCATTTGAAAAGAGCCAGATTGGTTCTTCGGCAATGGCCTATAAACGGAATCCAATGCGCAGTGAGCGTATTGCATCTCTCTCCAGATATGTGATGATCGATGTGCTGAATCCGGCAATCACAGCAGCAACCCAGTGGTTTGAGAGAACACTGGATGATTCGGCCAACAAACGTCTCAGTGTACCGGAAGCATTCCTTGCTATTGATGGTGTGCTGGATCTGTATATGAATGTGGTTGACGGTCTTGTTGTCTATCCAAAGGTTATCGAACAGCGTCTGATGAGCGAACTGCCATTTATGGCGACTGAAAATATCATGATGGATGCTGTAAAACGCGGCGGAGACCGTCAGGAACTTCATGAGCGCATTCGTACCCATTCTATGGAAGCCGGACGTATGGTCAAAGTAGAAGGTAAGCCAAATGACCTGTTGGAGCGTATCGCAGCCGACCCGGCCTTCGGAACGACGATGGAAGAGTTACAGTCCATTATGAATCCGCGAAACTTTGTCGGACGTGCGCCGGAACAGGTAACAGAATTTTTGAATGAGGTCATTCAGCCGATTCTGGATGAGAATAAAGAAGTTCTCGGTATGACGGCAGAAATTAATGTATAATATGGAGTGGTAACGCATGATTGGATTATCCATTTTGGATATTAAAAATTTCATGGCGGGAATTCTCACCGGAACGATGTTTGATAAGTTTTATCTGCGGGACGGAGAGATTCAGACATTCACAGAATTTCATTTGGGCGGTTATTTAAACCGCCCTTATTTCGATTCTGAGGAATGGGAAGCTTTGGAGGGGCGGGAACTGTGTCTTTGGTCTGAGGTGAAGCCTTTTGCCTTTCAATTGATTAAAGGACATAAACTTCCGGTCCGTTTTAGACTTGTATTTCAGCTTTCGGATGAGAATACCCGGTGGCTTCTGGATAAGCATCACCTTCCGGTGAATCCGGAGGATATTGGTGGTCTGTTTATGAATATTACCTATGACCATCAGAAACTGGTGTGTACCTCCGGCGTTTCTTATAAGACTTTTGTGATGGATAAAACACTGGAACAGTGTTGGGATGATACGGTTTGCCAGTATTTTAAACAAAATCATATAACTGTGGAGCGGATGTAAACAGAAAAAAATTAGCACTCACTTAAAGTGAGTGCTAATTTTTTGTTGACAATTAAACGAACTGGTATTACAATATGTTTCAGATAAAAATTTAGTCTATAATTTTTAAGGAGTGATTTTAATGGCAGAAACAATAAAGGAACAGGGAAGTTTATCCATTAACAGTGAAAATTTATTTCCAATCATAAAGAAATGGTTATATTCAGATCATGATATTTTTGTCAGAGAATTAGTTTCCAATGGCTGTGATGCCATCACAAAGCTGAAAAAGCTCGAGATGATGGGTGAATGTACGATTGCCGAGGATGAAAAGCTGAAAGTGGAAGTTATTGTTAATTCCGAAGATAAGACGATGATCGTGCGGGATAATGGTATCGGTATGACAGCCGATGAAGTGAAAGAATATATTACCCAGATTGCTTTTTCCGGTGCGACGGATTTCCTGGAAAAATATAAAGATAAGACGAATGAAGACCAGATTATCGGACATTTTGGTCTGGGATTTTATTCAGCCTTTATGGTTGCGGACCGTGTAACGATTCAGACACGTTCCTACAAAGCGGATGCCGAACCGGTTTACTGGGAATGTGACGGAGAGTCGGAATACGCTATGGCTAAGGGTGATAAAGAGACCCGGGGGACAGAGATTACTCTGTATTTGAATGAAGACAGCCTGGAATTCGCCAATGAATATCGGGCCAGAGAAGTTCTGGATAAATACTGTGCTTTCATGCCGGTGGAAATTTATATTTCCAAAGAAGGTGGAGAACCGGAAACTCAGAATGTAAAAGAAGAAGACCTTCTTGATACAGATAAAGTGATTGAATACTATACGGAACCAGCCAAGACAGAGGAAAAAGAGAATGAGGACGGTACAAAGGAAACGGTTGAGATCACACCGGAACAGAAGATGGTAAAGATTCACCGCCGTCCATTCCTGATCAATGATATACATCCACTCTGGGCAAAGCATCCGAATGAGTGTACGGAAGAGGAATATAAGGCTTTCTACCGGAAAGTATTTAATGATTATAAAGAGCCATTGTTCTGGATTCATCTGAATATGGATTATCCGTTTAATTTAAAGGGCATTCTTTACTTCCCGAAATTGAATCTGGAATATGAGGCTGTTGAGGGAACTATTAAGCTGTATAATAACCAGGTGTTTATTGCGGATAATATTAAGGAAGTCATTCCGGAATTTTTGATGCTCTTAAAGGGTGTCATCGATTGTCCGGATCTTCCTCTGAATGTTTCCCGTTCGGCTCTTCAGAATGACGGTTTTGTTCAGAAGATTTCCGATTATATTACAAAGAAAGTGGCAGACAAGCTCTCCGGCATGTGCAAGACAGATAGGGAAAACTATGAAAAATACTGGGATGATATCAGTCCTTTCATTAAATACGGTTATATCAAGGATGAGAAATTCAAAGGCAAAATGAAGGAATATATTCTTTATAAGAACCTGGAAGGCAAATATCTGACTTTGAAGGATTATCTGGAAGCTGCTAAAGAGAAGCATGAGAATCAGGTGTTCTATGTGACGGATGAAGTACAGCAGGGACAGTATATCAACATGTTTAAAGAGCAGGAAATGGATGCGGTTATTTTGAAACATGCCATTGACCAGCCATTTATCAGTGTTCTGGAGCAGGATGAGGAAAATGTGAAATTCCATCGGATTGATACGGATCTGGCAGATATTTTCAAAGAAGAAGTGAATGAGGAAGACGGTAAAGTTCTGGAAGAAAATACAAAGACTTTGACTGATATCTTCAAGAAAGCCCTCGGACGGGAGAATATTCAGGTGAAGGTCGAGAAGCTGAAGAATGCAGAGACTTCCTCTATGATTACTTTAAATGAAGAAAGCCGTCGTATGCAGGATATGATGAAGATGTACGGTATGACTGATATGAGCATGTTTGGCAACGAGGGTGAGACACTGATTCTGAATGCCAATAATACGCTGGTGCAGTATGTACTGGAACATACAGATGGTGAGTATACAGACATGATCTGTCAGCAGCTCTATGATCTGGCTTTACTCAGCCACAAACCGCTGGAAGCTTCGGCCATGACTGCATTTATCGAGCGGAGCAATAAGATTATGCAGGCTTTGACAAAATAACATATCTTTGATATATTAATCTTGATATCCTAAGAAAGGATATCAGGAGGAGGAAAAGGATATGAAAAAGAGACTTGTTGTTGCATTAGCAGTGATGTCTATTGCAGTTGCAGGATTAACGGCCTGCGGTGGTTCTGAGAAGAAAGAAACCACAGCAGAAACCGAAGCAATTGCGGAGTACGAGAGAGGAACTTCCAGCGAAACCGGTTGGGAGAGTGCATGGATGGGCTTGAAGTTCACGGCAGGTGAAGGCGTCGTTATGGAAGACGAAGCTGCTATGGATGAACTGCTGGCAGTAGGTTCTGAGGAGCTTGGAAACGATGTGGAAGATCTTGAAGGTCTGTACACATATGAAATGATGGCCAGTGATGAAACTATGGGTATACCGAGTGTGGCTATGCTCGTTGAAAAATCTCCATTGACACCGGAAGAATATTTTGATCAGATGCTTGAACAGCTTGAAGATGCTTCCACATCGATTGAGATGACTCAGGAAGGTGATATTACAGATTATGAACTGGGCGGAATGACATTTAAGAGACTTCAGTTGAACGCCAGCAGCCAGGGCGTAGAGATGATTCAGGATTATCTGATCTGTCAGCGCGGAGATTATCTGATTGAAGTTATTGTTACAGCCCTTTCTGACCAGGTGGAAGAAAGAGACGCCATGTTGGCAAGCTTCTCAGCTCTTGAATAAAATAAATAAATAAAATTATCAAAACGAAGGCGGATACTTGACAAAGGCAATATCCATAGGATAATATAAAAAAGTTACTATCGACAGACTGGAAAAGAGGTTTGCTATGTACGATATTATTCTGGATACGCTGATGGATGGTATCCGCCTTTTACCTTTTTTATTTGTAACTTACATTGTCATGGAATATATTGAGCATAAGATGAGCGCCGGCACCCGGCGGGTGGTTCAGGCCTCGGGAAGATTCGGTCCTCTTATCGGAAGTATTGCCGGTATTTTTCCACAGTGCGGTTTTTCTGCGGCGGCGGCCAGTTTGTATGCGGGCCGGGTTATTACCCGCGGTACGTTGATTGCTATTTTTCTTTCCACATCGGATGAGATGCTTCCGGTATTCATTTCACAGCAGGTACCGGTGAAAACCATTTTATCTGTACTCGGAATGAAGGTGGTCATTGGTATGGTGGCCGGATTTCTTGTGGATGTTGTATTTTCAATGGTGAAGAAAGAGCCGGAACAGAAAATGGATATTCACCATATGTGTGAGCATGACCATTGCCATTGTGAGGATGGTATTTTAAAATCAGCCCTTGTACATACGGCTCAGATTTTTTTCTTTATCATTCTTGTTTCTTTTATATTAAATTTAGTCATTGCCGGAATCGGTGAAGAAAGTCTGACGGAGATTATTTTAAATCAGCCGTTGATCGGATCTCTGTTATCCGGAATTGTGGGGCTTATACCGAATTGTGCGGCGTCTGTAGTGATTACTCAGCTGTATTTAGACGGCGCCATGAGTCTGGGTGCTATGATGTCGGGACTGTTGGTCGGCGCCGGTGTCGGTCTGATCGTCCTGTACCGGACCAATGATTCTTTGGGAGAGAATTTAAGAATTACTGCAATTTTATATGCGATCGGTGTTGCTGCCGGAATCGCCATTGATTTTCTTGGAATTACATTATAAAATTTGTTTATACTGCACATGATAAATATGAGGAGGCAGATGAATCATGGCTATGGGATGTTTGGGATTTGCTGCAGCCATTTGCGGCGGAGATTTGATTATTAAAGATTATGTGAAGGAGAATGTGGCGGAACGCAGCCGGAAAAATCTGGTCGGAAACAAGGTGATTCTGACAAAGTATTTTAATAAAGGCGCCATGCTCGGAGCGATGGCTGATAACCCGGAGCTTTTGAAAGGAATGACCATATTTGGCGTGGGGAGCCTGGCCGGAGCCTGGATGATGGTCGCCGGAAAACGGGGACACAGCCTCCAGAAACTGGGACTTTCGATGATGCTTGGCGGCGCCGGAAGCAACGCTTATGAGCGGTTGAAATACGGTAAGGTGACCGATTACATTCGTTTTAATGTAGGTACGGAGAAGTTCCGCAATGTGATCTACAATGTGGGCGATCTGGCTGTATTTGCCGGAACGTTGTTTTTGCTTCTGGGAGAAGGACTGACCCCGACTCGGTGAGGCGGATTAATAATTTTAGAAAAAGAAAAAGACCTGCGAGGGAGAAGATGCAGGTCTTTTTCTTTTTCATATGTATATAGTTTAAAAAGGATTAGCGATAATTACAATTTAATCTGGAAATCTGCGTAAGCGCTGCTTCCATGTTCATGTCCGTCCAGACCATCCAACTCTTCCTGTTCGGTAACACGCAGGCCGATGGTTTTGTCAATGATCTTAAAGATGATGAAGGCCATAACAATTGTGAAGGCGCCGACGGCAACGACACCAAGAACTTCAACACCGATGAACTGGATACGGCTCATACCATATTCCTCAAGGACAGAGGATTTGGCGAATACACCGGTCAGAATTGTACCGATCATACCACAGCCCCAGTGAACGCCGGTAGCACCGACAGGGTCATCAATTTTAAGAACACGGTCAACAAATTCAACAATAAGGACAACGGCAAAACCGCAGATGACACCAATGGCGAGAGCGCCGTAATTGGATACGATATCACAGCCGGCAGTTACACCGACCAGACCGGCAAGAGCACCGTTCATTGTCATGGAAATATCTGGTTTTCCGTAACGAACCCATGTGAAGAAGAGAGCAACCAGGGTTGCAGCAGCAGCGGCCAGGTTTGTTGTCATGGCAATATTACCAAGCTCCGGAGTAGCAGCAGTTGTGGAACCGCAGTTAAATCCAAACCAGCAGAACCAGAGAATGAATGTTCCCAAAGCGCCCAGTGGAAGATTGTGTCCAGGAATGGCATTTGGTTTGCCGTCTGCACGGTATTTTCCAATACGAGGTCCGAGGATTGCAGCACCGATCAGAGCGCACCATCCGCCGACGGAATGTACGGCTGTGGAACCGGCAAAATCATGGAAACCGATGGAAGACAGCCAGCCGCCGCCCCAGATCCAGTGTCCGGTGATCGGATAGATGAAGATGCTGATGCATGCACTGTAGGCCAGATAGGCAGAGAACTTTGTACGTTCAGCCATGGCACCAGATACGATCGTTGCCGAAGTCGCACAGAATACGGTGTGGAAAATCATAAATACACCGATTGGAAGTGCCAGGCCAAGTTCAGACTGAAGCGAAGCTTCAAGGCTGTAAGGATCGAAGAAACCGGATAAACCGATGATTCCATTGCCCTGACCGAACATTAAAGCAAAACCGATGAGATAGAAAGCAATGGAACCGATAACGAAGTCCATCATATTTTTCATAACGATGTTACCGGCATTTTTTGCCCGGGTAAAACCTGTTTCTACCATAGCGAATCCGGCCTGCATAAAGTAGACGAGACACGCTGCGATCATTGTCCATACAATATCTAATAAATTATATTCCATAATGGGTAGCCTCCTTTAAAAGCAATTATAAGCAACATGTTTTTGTCAAAATTTTAAAGAGCGTCTGCGCCGCGTTCACCCGTACGGATACGAACTGCATCGAGTACGTCATAGATGAAGATTTTTCCGTCACCGTAATTGCCGGTTGTAATTTCTTTGACGACCCGGGAGATGATTTCCTCCGCAGCGTCATCAGCAACAACAGTTTCAACCTTTACTTTTGGAAGCAGGTTGACAGCGTAGGTTGTTCCGCGGTACATCCGGGTAAAACCTTTCTGGTTACCATAACCCATAATGTTTGTTATCATAACACCACTTGCCTGAGAATCATCAAGAATTGACTTTAAGCTTTCAAGCTTTTCTGGTTTGATGACCATTTCTAATTTTTTCATATGCTTTTCCTCCTCTTGATATTTCTTGCGGAATTGGATTTTTCCTGTTCCGCAAAAAGAAAAAGACGCCTTCGGATGAGTTTTTCCCATCTGAAGACGTCTTCGTCTCAACATGTGTTTTATTATATTCTCAAAATTTGGAAAGTCAATCGAAAATTTACAAAAAATTTATTTTTGGGAAAACCCCACAAACTTTTTTTGAATTTTAAATAATTTTCAAACAATTTTTCAAAACAGATTTTCAAGCTCACCGAGGCATGTATCAAAGACCTGTAAAGCTGCGGTCGTCGGTTCGGTGGTGGTCATATCGACACCGCAGGACTTCAGTAAATCGATGCAGTCCATGGAGCAGCCGCCGCTTAAGAACCGCTTGTAATCGGCAAGAGCGCCCGGTTCGCCGGAGAGAATCCGACGGCCGAAAGCAATAGCGGCCGAGATGCCGGTGGCGTATTGATAGACATAGAATGGCGTGTAAAAATGCGGGATTCTCGCCCATTCCATGGCAATCTCGTCGTCAATGACCATATCCGGTCCGAAATAGAGTTTATTCAGATCTTTATAAATTTCACAGAGGGCGTCACAGGTCAAAGCTTCCCCGGAGGCCTCTTTTTCATGAGTCATCTTTTCAAACTCAGCGAACATGGTCTGGCGGAAAAGGGTTCCCTTGAACTGATCCAGCAGATGGTTTAAAAGATAGGCCTTTTCCTCTTTACTTTCTGCTTTTTCCAGTAAATGGGAAATAAGCAGGTATTCGTTACAGGTGGAGGCAATCTCAGCCACAAAAATATTATAATTGGAATTGACGTAGGTCTGGCTGGCATTGGTATAGCAGGAGTGGAGCGAATGTCCCATCTCATGAGCCAGAGTGAAAACATTATCCAGATTCCCCTGATAATTCAGCAAAACATAAGGGTGAGTGCCATAGACGCAGGTAGAGTAGGCGCCGCTGCGCTTTCCCTGATTCTCATAAATATCAATCCAACGATTGTCAAATCCTTCCCGGAGAAGGTCTAAATAGTCATCGCCCAACGGAGTAAGGCCTTCAAGGACAATGTTTTTGGCTTCTTCAAAAGGAATTTCCGGTGAATGATATTCAATGATCGGTGTATAAACGTCATACATATGCAGTTCATCCAGGCCCAGGAGTTTTTTTCGGAGTGCCACGTAACGGTACATGGACGGCAGGAAACTGTGGACTGTATCGATGAGCTGAGTATATACGGAGATTGGAATGTGATAACTATCCAGATGGGCTTCCATGGTGGAAGCATATTTTCGTGCCCGGGTGTAAAAAAGTTCTTTTTTTACATTAGCACTGTAGGCAGCTGCCAGAGTATTTTTATAAGCGCCGTAGGTATGGTAAAGAGCATCAAAAGCATCTTTACGGACCTGACGGTTCCGGCTTTCCATAAGCGTGATAAAACGGCCGTGGGTGACTTCAATCGAGTGGCCGTTGCCGTCATCAATGGAAGGAAAACGTAAATCGGCGTTATTAAACATATTGAAAATAGTCTGTGGACCGTAACTCATATCAGCGCTTAAAGAAAGAAGTTCTTCTTCACCGGCTGAGAGGGTATGGGCTTTTTGGCGCAGAGTATCATTGAGAAAATGCCGATAATTTTCAAGGCCTGGTTCTTCTGTATACCAGGCATCCAGAATCTCCGGTGTGAGGGTGAGAATCTCCGGTGATTCCCAGGCAATGGCCGAAAAGAGACGGGTGTACAGCCCAAGGGCCTGATTTTTCATGGCCTGGGCGGTTGTATTTGCTGTATCCTGATCCGAATACTGGAAGGCGTAGCTGTAGAGCCGGTCAACAACTAAAAGCTGTGCATCTTTTTCTTTCAGATAAGCGTAAAGGTCGGCGGCGGACTGACTGATCTTGCCCCGGTAAGAGGCCAGAATATCGATTTTCGATTCTGCCGCAGAAAAAGCCTCGGAAAATGACGTATTGTTTGCACATAAAGGCGTTAAATCCCAGGTGTTTTCGATACTCATTTCGGAGCGTTTTGGAACGCTGTTGGTTTTTGTCATTATAATTCCTCCTGTTTTTGTTAAGTTTATCCAAAATTAGATAATATCAGTATAATAATTTATTGTTTTTTTATCAATAATCCATTGATTTTTTTTTATCAATCGTATAGAATGAATGTGACAATTTCATAATGAGAGGAATTACTTAATTGAGAGGGAGAAAATTATGAAAAAAAGAACAAACAAGATTCTTTTGAGCGTAATGACACTTGTAGTAACTGCTGCACTCTGCGCATGTGGAGGCGGCAAGGGAGACGAGTCTTCTGCAGAGAGTAAGAACTCTTCGGAAACAACGACCACAGAAGCTGAAAGCACAGCCGAAGGTACTGCTGTTAAAGGCGGCGAAGTTACCGTAGGTATTGCACAGGATCTGGATAGTCTTGACCCGCACAAAATGGTGTATGCAGGAACTAAGGAAGTTTTATTTAATGTCTTTGAAGGCCTTGTAAAGCCGGATAAGAGTGGTGACCTTGTACCTGCAGTTGCAAGCGAGTATGAGGTTTCAGATGATGCGAAAGTTTATACTTTCACATTGAGAGACGGAATTACATTCCACGATGGCTCACCAGTCACCGTGGAAGATGTTAAATATTCGATTGAACGGTATGCGGAGATTCAGGGCGAATCCTCCGCATTTTCTATTATGGAAAGTGTGGAGATCGTTGATGAAAAGACAGTAAAGGTTAATTTAACTGAAGGAAACTCTGAGTTCCTGGCAAACCTGACACTGGCTATTCTTCCGCAGAGCAATGAAGCAAACTTTGAGACTCAGCCAATCGGAACCGGTCCTTTTAAATTCGTATCCTTTACACCAGGACAGAGCCTTGTTGTTGAAGCTTACGAGGGTTACTGGAATCCGGAACTGCCATATCTTGACAAAGTGACATTTAAGATTGTTGCCGATACAGATACAGCAGTTACAGAACTTCAGGCTGGTACACTGGACGTATGGCAGTATCTGACCGATGACCAGGTGGCTACTCTGACCAGCGGATTTAATATCCTTCAGGGTAATGTAAACTATGTTCAGGCATTATTCCTGAATAATGAATTTGAGCCATTCCAGGATGTGCGTGTTCGTCAGGCAATGAACTATGCCGTAGATAAGGATCAGATTAATGAAATGCTGTTCGGCGGCAAGAGCCATATCATCGGAACGAATATGATTCCTGCTTTCTCCAAATATTATAACGAAGAGACAGAAACTGTCTACACAAGAGATGTTGAGAAAGCAAAAGAACTTCTGGCTGAAGCCGGATATCCGGATGGATTTGATTTAGTTATCCGTGTTCCGGACAACTACAAACCACATGAGAGCACAGCAGAGATCATTGTTGAAAGCCTGAAAGAGGTTGGTATCAACGCAACGATCCAGTTGGATGAATTCTCTTCATGGGTTGAAGAAGTTTACACTGGCCGTGATTTCCAGGCAACCATCGTTGCTGTTGACGGAACCTTATCTCCGGGAAGCTGGCTGGAAAAGAATCCAAGTGATGCGCCAAAGAACTTTACAAATTACAGCAATGCTGAGTTTGATGAAACCTATAAAGCAGCATTAGCAACTGTTGATGATGAAGAAAAGGTTGAACTTTACAAGAAATGCCAGATGATCCTGGCTGAAGATGCAGCATCTGTTTATATTCAGGATGCAGCAAACCTGGTAGCAGTAAATGAGAAGCTGGATGGCTATGTATTCTATCCATGTGCAGCTCAGGATATGTCCGGGGTACATTTTGTAGAATAGGACGCGAACAGATAATCAGCGTTCATTAATAAAAATGAAACGGATCGCAGGTATTCGTTTCAGAATATAGAAGGGGCACGAAATAACCATGAAATACATGCTTAAAAAAATAACAACTCTCATTATAACTTTGTTACTTGTATCCGTGGTTACTTTCGTGGCCTTTTCTGTTATTCCGGGAGACCCGGCTTTAGCAAAGTTGGGAACCTATGCCACGCCGGAGCGGGTAGAAGCTCTCAGAGAAGAGATGGGCTTAAATAAATCTCTTCCGGAACGTTACGTTGACTGGCTTTCCGGAGCCGTTCACGGTGATTTCGGTGAATCCTACCAGTACGCGGGAGTTCCGGTCAGTGAACTTATTAACCAGCGGCTGCAGGTGACGGCGATTCTGGCCGTCATGTCTTTCATTATCATTCTGGTGATTTCGATTCCGATGGGAATTGTGTCGGCCAGGAAGGAAGGGACATGGATTGATGTCTTTATAAATTTGTTTACCCAGGTAACGATGGCGATACCGGCCTTTTTCCTGGGAATGGTTTTAACCTACTTTTTTGGACTGACTCTTAAATTTTTTCAGCCGGGGAAATTCGTTATGCCTCAGGAGAATCTGGGAGCATGTATCCAGTATTTGATCTTTCCGGCCATTGCCATTGCAATTCCCAAGATTGCCATGGTCGTGAAATTTTTAAGAAATTCTGTACTCAGTGAAGTGAAAAAAGACTATGTTCGTACGGCTTACAGCAAAGGAAACCGCACGAAGAAAGTATTATATATACACGTTTTTCAGAATGCTCTGATTCCGGTCATTACCTTTATTGCCATGGTGGCCGCTGAGATTCTGGCCGGCAGTATTGTCGTGGAGCAGGTATTCAGTGTGACCGGAATGGGAAGACTTCTGGTAACGGCGATTTCAAACAGGGATTATCCGATCGTCCAGGCAGTCGTCCTGTATATTACGGTGATTGTTATCATTATTAATTTTATTGTAGATATTCTCTATCAGTTTGTGGACCCACGGGTGCGGACAGAATAGGAGCATAAGATGAAGCGAAAGAAATGGAACTATAATTTAACCATCGGATTGATTTTGACCACGATTGTTGTTTTAATGGCAGTGGTTGGACATTTCTGGACCCCGTATGGGCCGACAGATATGAATTCGATGTTGAAAAACGCTGCGCCGTCATTGGCTCATCCTTTTGGAAATGATAATTTCGGGCGGGATATTTTAAGCCGTATTATGAATGGTATGGGGACGACATGTTTTGTTGCCCTTTGTACGGTAGGTATCGGTGTTGTGTTCGGAACTATTATCGGAGCCATTACCGGATTTTTCGGCGGATGGCTGGATGAGATCATCATGCGTCTGAATGATGCTCTCAGCGCTTTTCCGAGTGTACTCCTGGCGTTGATTTTTATCAGTCTTCTCGGACCGGGACGAAATAATATCATTTTCGCTCTCGGTATTCTGTTTATTCCAAGCTTTGCCCGTATTGTCCGAAGTGAGATTATCCGTTATAAAGAGCTGGAGTTTGTCAAGAGTGCCCAGGTCATGGGAGCTGGAAAACTTCGGATTATTTTTGTGCATATACTGCCGAATGCCCTGGTCAGTATGCTGACTTCGGCAACGGTTGGTTTCAATAATGCCGTATTGGCGGAAGCCAGTATGAGTTATCTTGGTCTGGGCGTACAGCCGCCGGAGCCGAGTCTTGGATTGATGCTTTCTGATGCCCAGGCTTTTTTGCAGATCGCACCGTGGTATGCCATTTTTCCGGGACTTACAATTGTTATGATTATTTTAGGTTTTAGTATGATCAGCGAAGGGCTGCGCGTATACCAGGCGAGATAGGAGAAAACGATGGGAGAAAAACTTTTAGAAGTAAAAAATTTAACCATTGGATTTCCGGGAGAAACGGGGATGCGTACCGTGGTGGACGATGTGAGTTTTACCGTTGGCTACGGTGAGATTGTCGGCATTGTCGGTGAGTCTGGTTCGGGTAAGAGTATGACGGTTCAGACGATTATGGGACTGAAAAACCGGGATGCCCATATTTTATCCGGAGAAATTCTTTTCAATGGTAAGGATCTGTTGAAAATGTCTGCGGAGGAATTGTCCGGAATCCAGGGAAATGATATGTCCATGGTTTTTCAGGAGCCGATGACCTCCTTGAATCCGGTGAAAAAAATCGGCTGGCAGGTGGCGGAAAGCTTAAAAATCCATACATCCATGCCGGATGATGAGATTCATGGACGGGTTGTGGAGATTCTTGCCAATGTGGGATTGCCGAAGCCGGAGGAATTATGTCAGAAATATCCTCATCAGCTTTCCGGTGGTATGCGTCAGCGAGTCATGATTGCTATGGCGATGATCTGCTGGCCGAAGCTGCTGATTGCCGATGAACCGACGACGGCACTGGATGTGACGGTTCAGGCTCAGATTCTCCAGTTGCTTCGCAAAATCCATATGGAAGCCAATACATCCATCTTATTTATTTCCCATGACTTGAATGTAGTCAAGGAAGTTTGCCAGAAAGTCATTGTCATGTATCAGGGAAAGATTGTGGAGAGAGGTTATACGGAGGAAGTTCTGTATCATCCAAAACACGATTACACCAAACATCTGATTGCGGCCATCCCACGGAATAAAGAAGATATCCGGGAAGATGAGTTGGTCATGCAGGCAAAAGATTTAAATGTTTATTATTCCGTGAAGGAACGGGGCATGTTTGGTAAAAAAGAAAATAAACATGTGCTGCAGAATGTCAACTTTCATATTCGCCGGGGCGAGATTCTTGGCCTTGTTGGAGAGAGCGGTTGCGGTAAATCTACCCTGGCAAAATGTATTGTTGGTCTGAATAAAAATTATACGGGTACGCTGGATATTCGGGAGGAACATCCTCAGCTTGTATTCCAGGACCCTTACAGTTCATTGAATCCGATGAAAAAAATCGGCTGGATTCTCGAAGAGCCTTTAAAGGTTCATGGAATGAAAGATAAGGTCAAACGCAAAGAACTTGTCAGTCAGATGCTCACTCAGGTTGGGCTGGACCCATCCTATGCCGACCGGTACCCGAACGAATTGTCCGGCGGCCAGCGGCAGAGAATCAGCATTGGCGGAGCCCTGATTCTGAATTCTAAATTTATTGTGGCCGATGAGCCGGTGTCGGCGCTGGACGTGACCGTTCAGTCCCAGGTGCTTAATCTCCTTTTGGATTTGCACCGGACCCACCAGCTGACCTATTTATTTATCTCTCATGATTTGAATATTGTCCGGCATTTCTGTAACCGGGTCATTGTCATGTATTTGGGAGAGATTGTGGAAGAGGCAGAAGTTGAGGAAATCTATGAAGACCCGAAACACCCATATACACAGCTTTTGTTCCATTCCATACTGACGGATGAGCGGAAACTCCAGAAGATTACCGATGTGGAGCAGAGCCGGGAGGATGCGTCAGCGAATGGCTGTCCATTTTATCATCGTTGTATGAGCCGGAGCGACCTTTGCCGTGAAAAAAGGCCGGAACGAATCAATTTAAATCCAGAGGGCAGTACGCCTCACTGGGTAAAATGTTTTAAATATCAATCATAGCTTTTAATGTGCTCGATGCAGGTGTTTTACTGTGCATCGGGCCTTTTTTCTACTTTTTTAATTATTCGGATAGCCATACGGATGAATTGAAAAAAGCATGTTTTCATGATATGCTGTTAAAGAGTATTCATCGTAGAAATGAATGGACTGATTAGAGTGAAAGACTATGCAATTCTTACAAATGACGGAAAATATACGATATTCGAGTTTAACGGGCAAAGAATCCGCTTTGTCACATCTGATAAACTCGAAAAGTATACGAAAATTATTGAGTGGGATAAAGGATATCTTGTTGTTATGGCAAAATACAAAGAACTTCCAGAGGTAGAAGAATATATAGATTTAATTCCAATATTGGAAATGCTTTATTATGATGTAGATGATTTTCTGAAACCAATTAAGGAGGTTAAAATAGATGATGCAGCAAATTTCAAAAGGTGTTGGAAGGTACATTGTTCGGCTGTAAATCATAGCGCAGACAGAAAGAGAAACGCCAAATGATAATCCGAAATTGATGGATGCTTTTATCTCGGCAAAGCGCATTGAGGGCTGTTCAGAGAAAACGCTGAGATATTAGGGTACCACAATTGATAGGAGTGGAACATATGAAACGAAAAAAAGTTATAACAATTGGGATAATAACATTTATGGTTGTAGCACTGTGTATAGGAACTTTTAGTTTGTTACAATGGCGTGCATCATTAAACATTACAAGAAATCAAGTGAACTACGATAACGGAGACATCATTTACATACCTGACAAAGAAAATCTTTCATTTGAGAAAGAAAGTTGCACTTTATATTATAATAATCTATTGTCTGTACATCTTCTGTCGGATTTATCAGAAAAAGAAAAGAAAATGCTTGCAGACCTCGTAAATGGACAAATTGTTAGTGACATCAGCGGATGCATTAATTTTATGCAAATAAAAGTGAAAGAAACCTCTCTTGAAGAATTGAACCGTATGGCGGACACAATTAACCAATCAGAAAGTGTATTGTATGCATCATATGATACACCTATGTTTATGCAACCATCTGCAGCGGATAATAACCCATGGAGTGACAATACTTCCGCCCCGGAATCAAATAGGGGTAAAGAGGATACTCCGAATGGCAGTGACTGGTGGGCAGAGGCTATTGGGGCATATACAGCGTGGGAGTATGTGGATAGTCATGAAGATGAATTGGAATCGGTAACAGTTGGTGTGATTGATTCCGGCTTTTTTACAGAGCATGAAGATTTAAATAATAAAATAACAATGCTTACCGAAAATACGGTTGATACACATGGGACAGCAGTTGCGGGTGTTATAGCTGCAATAAATAATAGTAAAGGT
>CABRLU010000008.1 GCA_902471845.1 uncultured Lachnospiraceae bacterium
CCGTACAGGGCGCCATATCCCCTAACAGGGCCTTTTCTTTTTCCGATTCTATCAACAGCCCTTCCGGACATACACTAATTACGGAAGCCGCCTTCTGATGTGTATGGATAACAGCTCCGACAGAAGGTCGAAGCTTATAAACATCTGCATGGATTCCCGCCTCACTGGAAGGTTTGACATGGCCTTCATAGGACACATCCCGGATATTTACCGTCACAACCTTATCTTCTGTCAGCGTATCATAGGAAAGTCCACTTGGCGTAATGACAAATTGTGTATCCGAAATTCTCGCACTGATATTGCCCCAGGTTCTCGCAACCAGCCCTTTTTTAACCAGCTCCTTTGCAGCCTGTATCACGGCTCTTTTCGCTTTTTCCTCGTCAGTTGCCATCACTTTTTTCCTCCCCGTCGCTAAAATAGGAATAAGTCATGTCTGAGGTGCTGATCAAATCAGCTTCTGTTCCAAAAAGATGCTTAATCAGAACTTCCCCTCTTCCCAGACGCTGCTTAACGCAAATTCCATTTAACATCTCCATGAGTTCTCCAATCTTTTCCTTTGGAATTTCCTGTGACGTCCGTACCGGAAGCACTGGAAAATCTTCAAAGGCCGTAGCCACCGTACTGCATACCGTCCTCTTTGGGCAATTCATCTCTTCTGTGGCAAACCGGATGCCTCTTTCGCATTTTGCATTATGTACATTTCCCTCATCATCTACCTGGAGACGACACCCATTCGGACATACGATACAAACAAATTCCTTCATTCCTTTATGCCTCCTCCAAAATAATCTTTACCGTCTGATTTTTTCGGATTGGAAACCCGGAAAAATCCATCTGAAGCCGCTCCATCTCCGGTGGGCGTATCACCTGGTATTTTTTTTCAAATACAGTCTTTCCGTCAATTTTGATTTTTAATTTTGCGTTCCGCATTTCCCGGGCCGAACGAAAATACATGGTCACATTGTCAAGCGATGCTGAAAGGTTCAGCCGTTCCGGCACCACATAGGATGTTCCCTCACCGGGTAATACGGGGATTAGAATTCGTTCTTTCTTCTCATAGTGGGCGCTGTTTTTTCCGGCAGACCATGCATTTTCTGTGACATAGTCAACAAGGTCATTCACATGAAGAGCATTTCCGGCGCAAAAAATCCCCTCAACCTCTGACATATACTCCTGGTCGCATACCGGACCTCTGGTCCTTTCATCGATCGGCACATCCAGACTTTCCGCCAGCTCATTCTCCGGAATCAGCCCGACCGACAAAATCAGTCCGTCACACTCAATTCTCTCTTCCGTTCCCGGTACCGGCTTCATGTTTTCATCCACCTTCATGACTTCTACTCCGGTCAGCCTGTCGTCGCCAAACACCCTTGTCACCGTATGGGACAGGTGAAGCGGGATATCAAAATCTTTCAGACATTGATGAATATTACGGGTCAGTCCGGAAGGCGTCGATTTCGCCTCATAAACGCCCAATACCTCGGCGCCTTCAAGGGTCAGCCGCCGCGCCATGATCAGACCGATATCCCCCGAACCGAGAATCACACATCGCTTCACCGGCATTTCGCCCATCAGATTTACATAATACTGCGCTGTCCCCGCCGTATAGATGCCGGATGGTCTTGTCCCGTGAATAAACACCTGTTTCGCTGTCCGCTCCCTGCATCCGGTAGCAAGAACAATAGCTTTTGTCCTTATATGTCCGGCTCCTTCCCGATTCACGTAATAAATGACAAATTCATTCTTTACTTTTTTAATTTTTGTCACAAAGGTAAGAAGTTTTTTCTCTATATCCGAGGCAAGCACCTTGTCAATAAAACGTTCGCTGTATTCCGGCCCGCTCAATCTCTCTCCAAAAGTCATCAACCCAAAGCCATCGTGGATACATTGTTTCAAAATACCGCCAAGTTTTCTCTCTCTTTCAATCAGCAGCACTTTTGCCCCTTCTTTGTCTGCCGCCAGCGCCGCTGCCAGTCCCGCCGGTCCGCCGCCGATTACCGTCACATCATATCTCATTTTCCGGCCTCCTTTGTTCTTCTGAAAAGAATCCTACTTTCCTTTGTATTCTTCTTGATATCTTCAACAGAACATCCGCATTCCTTTGCCAGAATCTGTACGACAAGCGGCGAACAGAATCCTCCCTGGCATCTTCCCATACCAGGTCTGCAGCGCCGTTTTACTGCATCCAGCGTATAAACCGGAAGCGGAGAACGAAGAACATCCAGTATCTCGCCCTTTGAAATTTCCTCACACCGGCATACAATTTCCCCATAATCCGGATTTTCTTTAATTAAAGCGTCTCTCTCTTTCTCTGAAAGTGAAGCAAGATGAGGCGTCCCTTTCCGGATTGGATTAAAATCCGTATTTTTCTTTACAGGCCCTGTTTCTCTTAAATAAGCCACCGCCCAATGAGCAAGTTTTACGCCGATGGCCGGTGCGGCTGTTGCCCCAGGTGACTGGATTCCCGCCGCCTCCAGAATATTTTTGCAGAAAATCCCCTTCCGAACCTGAAAATCCTCTTCATATGTCGGAGCACGCACGCCGGCAAAATAAGCAATCACATCCGATGGTTTTATTTTCTCCGCCACCTGCATCTGTTCTCTCAGAATCCGCTCTGTCGTTTCTCTGTCCGTCGTCACATCTTCCCGATCCGGAATTTCCTGAACATCCGGGCCTACGATCATATTTTTATCCACCGTATGAATGACAGCGATTCCTTTGCTTGTATTTTCATGGGACAAAGCAAATTTTATCATCTTTATCCGTTCCGCCGCGCCGAGTTTCCTGCCCTTTCCCAGAACAGTAATGGGCGACTTTACCTCTGTGGTACGAATGTATTTTCCAACTTTCTTATCTAAAATGATGTCTGTTCCCTTTCTTGGGTGAATGGTGAAAGTCCGGTCTCCCGCCATCTGAGCAATGACGTCCGCATATACGCCCGCCGCATTAATGACAAGCTTCGGGTAGATTGTCCCTCTGTTTGTTTTCACAGAATAGATTTTCCCGTCTTTTGTCTCCATGTCCAGAACCGCCGTATTCAGACAGATTTTCACGCCGTTGGTCACAGCGTTTTCTGCCAGCGCAACATTGACTTTATAAGGAGATGTAAAGCCTCCCGTCGGCATATATAAAGCGCCGTAAGCCCATGACGGAGCATAGGGTTCGATTTTTAACAATTGTTCTCTGTTTAAATATCGCACGCCCGGAATATGAAGCCGTTTTGAATTCATCACCAAAAGCTTCGGTAAAATTTTTTCCCATTTTGCTCCGATGAGCATTAAATGTCCGGTGCGCTCAAAAGGAAAATCCAGCTCCTTTGACAATCTGGAATACATGACGTTTCCTCTGTAATTAAAATAATTTTTCTGAGACGACGGAGAATAGTTAATTCCCACATGCACCGCGCCTCCATTTCTTGAAGATTGTCCGGCAGCCACATCCGCCCCCTTCTCCACAAGCATAATATTCAAACGATAGCGGGACAACTCCCTTGCGGCGGCGCAGCCGGTTAAGCCCCCGCCGATGATCAATACATCCGGCTTCTCTCCATCATAAAGGCTATCCTTCTCACTCGGAAGTTTTTCCTTTGGCTGGTATCCCTTCAGCCGAATATCATTGATCACACCGTAATATTTCTTACGATCCACAGCGAGCCGTCCGGCTTTGACCACGGTTTCCCATTGATCCACTTCGCCCCGAAGAACAATACACCCCTTTTCCTCAGTGACCTCAATGTTCGGCGAAAGCGCCTTGATCTTTTTTACTTTGCTTCTAAAACTGCTCACGAACTCTAAACCCCCTTTACAAAAGTGGTAATTTTCCTTTGCAGATTCTCTCGTTCATAGTCGATATTCCAGTTTCCAAGACGCAGAATATAAGCGATGATATCCCACTTATGGCTTTCCGCTTCCGTGCGACCGGTCATCTTCTCATAATTTTTAATAAAACTGTTATAGATGCTTCCCCGGACCATCTGCATAAAGGCAATCTTTATTTTTGAACTGCCCGGAAACAATTCTGCTTCATGGTGTAGAAAATTCATCATGGCAACCTCCGCCAAAGGATTTCCTCTCAGTGCTGTCATCCAGTCAATGACCTGGTAATTGTCCCCATCGCATAAAATATTATCTGTATGGAAGTCCATATGAAGAATATTATTCGCTTCCGGAAGTGACAGGATATATTCTTTTAATTTTTCCTTCTCCGCTTTTGTCAAAAATTCAAAAACTTCCTCTTTTTCAAGTGTTTCTATAGCTTCCACACGCACATCCTTTAACTGAGGCGCTTCCTTTTCATGAACATTCGCATGAAGAGTCGCCAGTATTTTCCCCGCTTTAAATAAAATTAACGGATTCTTTGCCGGCATATTTGTCATGGAACATCCTTCAAGCTTCTTTAGTATCAAACCCCTTCTTCCCTTGATTTTAACATCCCCATAACAGGCCATCGGTGTACATCCTGTTTCGAAGGCCACCTTTGTATTTAAGATTTCCCTGTCTATGCTGGCGTCTTCTGTTTCCGAAAAATAAAGCTTCAACACCTTTCCTTCCCCAAGATTATAAACTTCTGATGAACGCGCGGAAAAATCCGGTTTATCAAAATTCACCTGTCTCAACAATTCTTCATTTGTCACTTTAAACCCTCCCCTTTTATCCAATGATGACTAAATTGTACAATATGTATCTATCCGTATTTACATATTTTTAAGATTATTATATAATTTTTAATATAGTTCTGATTGACCATCAGTAAAACGGAGATGAGAAAATGAACAAAGACTGCTTACAATTCATCATGAATAACCGAATCAGCGGATTTCAGCATCCAACCCGTGAAAATATTATGGGCCTCTTTCACAAGGTTTCTCACAGTGACGGAGATGCCAAAGAACAGGTTGCCCAATATTTCAGAGAACTGAACGGCGAACAGGGATTTCTAAACGATAACGACCTCATGAATCTGCGTTACACCCTTGTCAATGATTGCTTTTACTTTTGTGAATATCTTCTTGGATACAATGTAGATAAAGAACTGGTTTATAACGCCTCGGACTACTATATTAATCAGATTAATAGAATCAATAAACCCGACGACGCTCTTAAATTTCTCGAAGAACTGACAGACACTTTTTTTGAATTGGCGCAAAAGAAAAGACTGGTCTCTTACTCGTTTCGCATCGAACGCAGTCTTCAATATATTGATCAAAAACTCTATTCTCCGGTTACACTGGAAGAAGTGGCCGCCGCTGTATCTGTGACGCCCCAATATCTGACCACTATTTTTCGTGAAGAGACAGGGATGACTCTCTATCAGTATATCCGAAACAGAAAAATAGACGAAGCAAAGATGCTTCTTCTCTACTCGAATGAACCCATCACCACGATTGCCAATGCCCTTGGCTTTTCCAGTAATGCGCATTTTTCCGCTTCCTTTAAATCTGTAACGGGTCATACACCGAGCAGTTTTCGCCGGAAACGAATAGATATGTTTTCTATTTCTGACCATTTTTAAATTCCAATCAGCACGTCCCTTGCAAAAGCAACCAGAATAGATGCCCCAAAACGCCAGTAAGACATCTGCATTCAGTTATTGTCGATATTCCCTGACATACCAATTTTCTCGTTGCCCCTGTCTTTTAAAACAAAGGGAAGATCTCCTGCAGCACAGAAAATCCCTCCCATTAAACTCAGAATTCAGAATACCATGTCCATTGTTCCGCACCATCACTTTCTCATAACAACTAACTTATTAGAGATATTTTTCACCGCCGGAATCCACCCAAACAGATAATACACCGGCATGATGACCTTCATTCCTTCCACCAGACTCACATCCTGCACCCATGTAAATTCCGGTACGATCCCTGCCAACTCTTTTCCGGACTTTATGCCCCATGTAAACTTTGCCTTCGTTGCTTCAATGGATTTTTCTTTCATATGTTCCATAACCCACGGATTCATCGTTTCCATAATGATTTCCGCGCTGCTGAAACTCCGGCTGATGATGGAAAATATCTGCTTCACATCCTCCTCAGTCAGGTACATAACCAGTCCCTCAACGATAATCAATACTTTTTTATCTTTGCGATCCGCTGCCAGATACAGTATTCCACCTCAGGTTTGGCCATAAATCTCTATCTTTTCCTCCAATCTGGCGCTTTCGTTTTATTTCTCCATCCAATTAATCACGGTATCGGTTAGTCATTTCTAACCCATCTTTAAATATACATCATTTTCAGCAATAATGCCCACCTTGTTCTTCTCAAACTGGAATTTTAATGCTTGTCATTTTTCTTCATTCTTATTTTGCCTGTTACTTTTTCTACTACCAGTTTAAAAACTTTTGTACAGGGCATTACTACCTTATTGAACGGAAATTCTTCTTGATGATAATATTAGATTCAACTAACTTATTATCTCAAAGAAAGGGAATATTTCTATTCCCCTTCTTTGCTGCGACAACGATTTTCTCATGACTGGCTGTTTTGCCCCGTGGCACGAAACAACCCCCTTAAGCATTCTGTTTGTTAATCAGATTAGCTAACAGTATTAGCATGTATCATTATCTGGATATTTATCCAATATACATGGCATCGCCAAAACTAAAGAAACGATAACGCTCCTTCACAGCTGTTTCGTAGGCATTTAAAATATGCTCTTTTCCCGCCAGGGCAGACACGAGCATGAGCAACGTAGACTCCGGCAGATGAAAATTGGTAATCAGTGCATCGATACACTTAAACTGATATCCCGGATAAATAAAAATTTCTGTCCATCCGCTGGTCTCCCGGACAAATCCCTGTTCATCAGCCACCGATTCCAGCGTCCGTGTGCTTGTTGTTCCAACAGAGACCACCCGTCCGCCCCGACGCTTTGTATCATTAATAATATCTGCCGCTTCCTGACTGATCATATAGAATTCGGAATGCATATGATGATCGGTCACATCTTCCACCTTCACCGGTCGGAAGGTTCCGAGACCCACATGAAGCGTTACCCGTGCAATTCGAACGCCCTTTTTCTGAATGGCATCCAAAAGCTCTTCCGTGAAATGAAGACCGGCCGTCGGCGCCGCCGCACTTCCCTCGTGTTTTGCATAAACGGTCTGATACCGGTTCTTATCCTGAAGCTTATGGCTGATGTAAGGCGGCAGCGGCATCTCACCAAGTTTATCAAGGATTTCCTCAAAAATTCCTTCATACTCAAAACGAATAAGGCGGTTTCCTTCATCCACCACTTCCATAACTTCGCCCACAAGCAGACCGTCACCGAAGGAAATCCGGACACCCGGCCGGGCCTTTTTGCCCGGCTTCACCAGTGTTTCCCAGACCGAATCACTTTTTCGTTTCAAAAGAAGGACTTCGATATGGGCTCCTGTATCTTCTTTTACTCCATGAAGCCTGGCCGGGATAACCTTTGTGTCATTAATCACAAGGCAGTCCTCCGGATTCAGCTCATCGATAATGTCTTTAAATATTTTATGCTGAATATCACCGGTCTTTTTGTCCAGGACCATGAGACGGGAGCTGGAACGGTCCGTCAGCGGGTCCTGGGCAATCAGTTCTTCCGGTAAATCATAATAGAAATCTGATGTTTTCATAGTCGATTACTTTCTCAATTCAATGCCCATCTTTTCAAGTTCGGCAAGAATCTTATCCATGACCGCATTGACATCCTTATCTTCCAGCGTCCGTGTTTTATCACGGAATACGATGGAATAAGCCACGGATTTACATCCTTCCTTAATCTGAGCGCCTTCGTAAATATCGAACAGTTCAAAGCTTTCCAGCAGCTTACCGCCCCGTTTGCGGATGACTTCTTCCACTTCGCCGACCATAATGTCCTTGCTCATGACCATACTGATATCACGAGTGACAGCCGGATATTTGGCAATACCCTGGAATTTCCGGTCAAAGGATGCACTCTCAACCAGATATGGCATATCGAGAACGGCAATATAGGTTCTTGCACCCAGTTTATAATTATCTGCAACTTCCGGATGAATTTCGCCCAGATAACCAATGACCTGACCATCGTAAATAATATTGGCCTGACGTCCCGGATGGAGATAGTTCTTGCCGGCTTTCGGATCATAATTCACCTGTTTTTTCATGCCGATACGTTCCAGATATTCTTCTACAACACCTTTCATGGTGAAGAAATCGCCGGAACCATACATACCCAGAGTAAACTGTACCCGTTCATCCGGATAATCAGTCAACGGCAGTTCCTTCGGCAGATAAATTACAGCCAGTTCATAAAGTTTTGCTTCTTTATTCCGGTGGCTGTAGTTAAAAGCCAGGGATGTCAGCATACCATTTAACGGTGTGGTACGCATAATGCTGAAATCCTCGCCTAAAGGATTCATAATGGTTACTGTCTGACGCAATGGGTCATTTTCATCTAACAAAAGTTTATCAAATACCTTCGGGCTCTCGAAGGAATAGGTCATGCTCTCGGAGAATCCACAGAACTCAGCGGTCTCCCTTGCAACCGATTCCACACGAAGCTTGTAGGATAATTTTCCTGTGGTCGCTTCGCCGCTCGGCAAAGTTACCGGAATATTGTCATAACCGAAGAAACGGGCAACCTCTTCGGCCAGATCGGCCTGTCCTTCCAAATCCTGACGGAAAGTCGGTACAGTCACCATCTTTGTCTCCGGATTGTATTTTAATTCCAGAGGTCCAAAGTAAGTCAGCATCTCATCCAAAGTCAAATCTGTTCCAAGTAAATCGTTGACTCTATCAGCACTGAAAAGAATGTCATGTTCTTCCCGTTTTTCCGGATAAATATCAACCACACCGTCAACCACTTCACCGGCACCCAGTTCTTCGATCAGCTGGCAGGCACGATTCATAGCATCGATGGCATTGTTCGGGTCCAGACCCTTTTCAAATTTACTCTGGGCATCGGTACGCATACCGAGCTTTTTACCGGAAAGACGGATATTCGTGCCATCAAAGCAGGCCGCTTCAAAGAGCATCGTCTGAACGTTGTCTGTGATCATGGAGTTTTCACCGCCCATGATACCTGCGATACCAACCGGTTTTTTACCATCACAGATAGCCAGCATCGAATTATCCATCTTATGACTCTGGCCGTCCAGTGTCACAAATTCCTCACCATCGACGAAACGGCGAACCACGATCTGATGATCTTCAATCGTATCCAGGTCATAGGCATGCATCGGCTGTCCATATTCTTCCATGACATAGTTCGTAATATCAACGATATTGTTGATTGGACGGATGCCATTGGCCGCAAGACGGCGCTGCATCCATTCCGGTGACGGTGCCAGTTTAATATTTTTAACTACTCTTGCTGTATAGCGCGGGCATAAATCCACATCTTCCACACGAACCTTGATGTAATCATTGACATCCCCGCCGCAGCCCTTCACTTCAACCACCGGCGGTACGAAAGGTTTCCGGAAAGTTGCTGCTGCCTCTCTCGCAATACCGAGAACACCGAAACAGTCCACACGGTTAGATGTGATCTCATACTCAAATACCACATCGTGAAGTCCGAGAGCCTCCACCGCATCGTCGCCTGGTTTTACGCTTCCTGCTTTGAAAATGTAAATACCTTCCTCCGGTGCTTCCGGATAAAAATCCCGGCTGGAACCCAGTTCCTCGATGGAACACATCATACCGAAGCTTTCCACACCGCGAAGTTTGCCTTTTTTAATGGCAATGCCATTTTCCGGCAGAGGACCGCCGTCATGGCCTCCGGCTACCCGTCCACCTACGCGGACAACAGGAACCAGATCCCCTTCATGGACATTCGGCGCACCGGTAACAATCTGAATATTTTCTTCCTCACCCACATTGACCTGGCAGATGATCAGTTTATCTGCATCCGGGTGTTTTTCAATCTTTTCAATCTGACCGACAACAATCTTGTCCAGATTCTTGTCCATTTCCACAAATCCCTCAACCTTTGTACCGGATAAGGTCATTGCGTCTGTGTATTCCTGAGCAGTTACATCAAGGCCAGGAACATAAGCTTTAATCCATGATAATGGTGTATTCATTTTTCCTTCCCCCTTTTAGAACTGTTTTAAGAAACGTGTATCATTTTCATAAAGTAACCGCATATCATCAATTTCATATTTCAGCAGGGCGATTCGCTCAAGACCCACGCCGAAAGCGAAACCGGAATATTTTTCCGGGTCAATGCCGCTCATGGTCAGAACCTTCGGATGAACCATGCCGCAGCCCAGGATTTCAATCCAGCCGGAGCCTTTGCACATACGGCAGCCCTTTCCGCCGCATTTGAAGCAGGTGACATCCATCTCCGCGCTTGGCTCTGTGAATGGGAAATGATGCGGACGGAATTTAACCTTTGTCTCTTCGCCGAAAAGTTCTTTGGCAAACTCAGCCAGTGTTCCCTTCAAATCTGCAAATGTAATATGCTTGTCGATAACGAGACCTTCAATCTGATGGAAGCATGGGGAATGGGTCGCATCCACTTCATCGGAACGATATACCCGGCCCGGAGCAATCATACGGATCGGCAGCTCCTGAGTTTCCATCGTGTGTACCTGAGTACCGGAGGTCTGAGTTCTTAAAACGAACTCCTTATTGATATAGAAAGTATCCTGCTCGTCCTTTGCCGGATGGTTATCCGGAATATTTAAAGCCTCAAAGTTATAATAATCTTTTTCAACTTCTGGTCCTTCAATCACTTCATAGCCCATACCTACGAAAATACGCTCTACTTCTTCAAGGGCGATAGTATTCGGATGACGATGACCCACATTACTCTTTTTTGCCGGAAGGGTAACGTCAATTACCTCAGCCTTTAACTGGGCTTCTCTGGCTTTTCTGGCCAGTTCAGTCTTCATCTCCTCCATCCTTTTTTCAATTTCGGAACGGGTCTCATTCACCATCTGTCCAAAAGCCGGACGGTCTTCCGGCGCAATTTCTTTCATGGACTTCATGATTGAAGTCAATTCACCTTTTTTACCTAAAAAAGCGACACGGATATCGTTCAGCTTTTCCAGTGCACCAGCTTCTTCAATCTGAGCCAGTGCATTCTGACGGATTTGCTCTAATCTGTCTTTCATCTCTATCGATTCCTTTCTAAATAATAATACTTGGGGCATATTTTTCTTGTGCAATAAAAAAAGCCCCTTCGTTTCAACAAAGGGACGGATTCTTTCCGCGGTACCACCCTAATTCCAGACGTTAAACGCCTGACACTCGGATATGCGTAACGTGCATCAACGTCATCTCCTACTACCCGCAGGCTTAATATGGCTCCTGTCCATGGATTCAAAGATGCGGCTCCTGTGGGAAATTCAATACATATCTGAACTTAAACCGGCTTCCACCCGCTGACCGGTTCTCTCTGTAAGAAAATATGCATCTACTGACACATTCACAGCCTTTACACTGTGTTTTATTTTAACATATTCATTTTCTTTGTCAAGTGGCGCGGATGGATTTAGTTGCCATTTTTTCTAATCCGTGATATTATCGTTGTTATCTGAAAAGGATATTCTCAGGAGGAAACTGTGATGCTTAAAGTAATTGTCTGGGTTCAAAATATATTAAAGAAAATCCGAAAAGACCGTCTTGCCGCCTATTCCGGCCAGTCGGCCTACTTTATCATACTGTCCTTCCTGCCTTTTCTTCTGTTTCTTTTGACATTGGTACAGCATCTGCCGATCGATATAGAAACTATGATGGATGCCATTTTTCTGGTCATCCCCCGCTCCTATGAAGCGACAGTGGCTGCCATACTCAATGATATTCATGTTGAATCCGGTGCCACAATCCTTTCCGTATCCGTTATCATAACCATATGGACAGCCGGAAAAGGTATTATGGCTCTTTCCGACGGATTGAACTCGGTACAGGAGATTGAAGAAAACCGGAACTATTTTATTCTCCGGCTAAAAGCGGCTCTCTACACCCTGCTGTTTGCCATTGTGATCATCTTTACAGTGATCGTTCTTGTCTTCGGTAACCGGATTTATTCCTGGCTGCGTACCGCAATACCGAGCATGCCGGAATATTCCCAGATTTTAAATATGCTCCAGTCCTTTATTGCCATTGGATTTTATATTTTAATCTTTACTCTGTTTTATAAATTTCTTCCGGCCAAACCGATGAAAACCTTAAAGCAGCTTCCCGGCGCCATATTTACAACCGCCGGATGGATGATCGGCTCCTACATTTTTTCTTTATACGTTGAATACTCCAGCAGTTCTTCTTATATGTACGGCAGTCTTTCCTACTTGATATTCTTTTTCATTTACCTGTATTTAATGATGTATATCTTCTTTTTGGGGGCGGAACTCAACTATTTCCTCTTCCCGGAGAAAAAAGAAGATTTCCATTTATTGTATTGAATTTAAGGGCCGGCAGTTTTTAATTGCCGACCCTCATTTTTACTCTGTGATCAATTCTGAATCCGGGAAAAAGTACCTTAAAATCTCATCATATGATTTTCCCATCTCGGCCATTTTCATAGCCCCGTTCTGGCTCATTCCGCAGCCGTGTCCATATCCGCCGCCATGAATCAGATATCCCTCGCATGTACTATTTTCAACCACTGCATCCATATAGCAATAGGCGCTCGGAAGCATTGCCCATCCGGTCACCGTCTCTCCGCTCTGCGGAATGAGTTCTGAATTGGCCGGAGAAAATATCTGTCGGATTTTATACTCACCATAGACCGTGCATGTGCCCAGACTGCCATCAAGCTGGATAGCTTTAAGCAGACCGCTCTCTGCCCGTTCAAGCACTGTAACACTTGCCAGCTCGCCGATATCTGTCTGACAGACGTTTACCGCACTGTTCCGGATATCCTCCGCGGATACAAATACCTGCCATCGAAACCATGGCAGGTCCTGTTCGAAGTAATCTGCACCATCTTCCATATTGATAAAACGACGAAAATCCTCTTCCTGCATGAGATTTAGCCCTACGGAATCGTCACTTAAAAAGACAGACACCGCCTCACCGTCATCGGTACTGCCGCCGCTGTACCAGACATCCTTTGCATCTGAAGTATGACCGCAGGAAGTAGAAAAAAAATAGGTTGCCGTCAATCCTTCCGGATTCTGGAGTACCTGCCCCCGTGTCTGGGAAGCAGCCTGAATACTTTCCGCACATTCTTCCTGATTATTATATACCTGGCTGGACACCGTATCATCCAGATTCGCCGGATAGTCCCGAAAAGTCGTTCCAAGAGATCTCCGTCCAAAGGTTCGGGCGCACACCGCCTGCACTTTCAGCGCTTCCTCCCCATAAGATACCGGCATTTCACCGGGAATCACGCCTGCTACATAATCTTCCATATTCACCTGATTTATAACGATCACCCCGCCTGCCGCTTCCTGAATCTGGATTTCGCCATGATAGGAAGGGGCTCCGCTGCTTCGTTCCAGGGAAAGAACCTGTATTTTCCCCCGTTCATTTTCTGCTTTCACCACCGCCGCACTGCCCTCTTCAAAGATTCCCTCTCCCTGCTTAAAGGTCACTTCCGTGCCGGCCTCATACCGTTTTATCTCATCATTTCCCATGACAAGAAAAGGTTCTGTACAAGTCACTGTCACCGACGGCTGTTCATAAATTTCCCCGTCTCCATGAAGGAGTACCCGAATCGTCTCCTCGGCATAATCCTGATAAATGATTCCGCAAATTTCATTTCCCTGGAGAACAAATTCATACACTGTGCCGTCTGCTGCCAGTGCGTCTTTCGAAATCACTTTCGGCGATGGATAAATCTGATAAACTACCAGATTTTCAGAAAGCGGAACCGTACCATAATCTTTGAGCACCGCCGCCCCTTCTTCCATCCCAGTCAATGCGGCCTTTATACGGCTCGTCTTATAATCCACACCGGTCAAACGGCCTTCGGTAAAGGTCAAATCGGCCATATTCGGCTCCAGTTTCTGACTCAGCCTTCCTTCCAGTTTGATGCTGCGCTCATATCCATCCAAAAACACCTGGATTTCATCATCTTCTCCCGACTCAATCCAGACATTTTCCATCCGGCACAGGTCGTCCGCTTTTCCCACAACGCAAAGGATTTCATTTCCGGCCGTATAGACTTCAAGACTGCAATCCATGTAAATATCCATCGCAAGTCCCTCGGCCAAATACATTCCCCGGCTTGTCAACGTCTGCCATGCTCCCAGTGCCGATATATTTGACGGCGTTCCGTAAACAGCCAGTTTTTCCCTCTGAACCCGGGAGCTTTCCGCAGAGAGCAGCTGATAGACCTCACACCACTGCGTTCTCGGAACCATACCATCCCCCTGACGGTATTTCAACGAAAAAGACAGCAAGTCCTCTGAAAGATGAAATTGCTCCATAATGTATTTCAAATCGCTGTAAGTGAATGTGTCCCCCGGATGAAATTTCCCGTCCTCCCGGAGGTTCATCCAGCCTTCATTCAACGCCACCGCCGCATATTTTCCGTACCATTCTTCTCCAACAATGTCTTCCGGCAATTCCATCCCACTTTTTTTCTGTGTTTCGCACTCATCCCTGTCGTATCGCATCAGAGCCAGCATCCGGGCGATCTGTGCACGGCTCATCATCTCATTTGATGTCCACTGTCGGTGAATATTCAAGAAATAAACGAGTAAAATTGTCAAAGCTGCAGAAAAAATACCAATATGTACCAGGTAACGCCGCAAATACATCCTCTCCTTCCAGAAAATGAGCCCAAAATATACGAAATGCCCGAATGGATATACATTATCGCGCGAAGCTTGACGGAGCGCGCCCGCCCGAAGGGCATGTAATACAGTATGCCCGAATGGGTATACATTGTCGCGCGAAGCTTGACGAAGCGCGTCCATGCGCAGCATCTGACATAAGGAATGCCCGAATGGATAAAAAAAAGACGGCAAATATACCGTCTTTTGTTCTTAAAAAATAATATACCCAGAGTGCCGTCTCCTGCCTTTTGACGCCTAACCCGACGCCAAGTGGGTTACCTCATCAAGTTTTCTGTCTTCCACTGCAAACGGAGGCCTGACATATTCTTAATATATGGTATCCCGTATACATAAATGTAGGTTCAAAACAGCAGGATCATCGTACACCCCAGGCTACTTTCTGAATTTATTATATCCTATATGTTTTTAAAATTCAAGTATCAATAACACAGATACTTTATATGACAAAAATTGTCATTGCTCATCCTTCGTATGGACTTTTTTTCGTCCCCGTGCTACTATAAGTATATGCAAATTTATATATAAAATGAGGTTCACAATGAAAAAACTTTCAAAACTTACACAGTCAATCCGGCATTTGTTTACGATGCTCTGCGGGGCGATCCTTTTTTTCATCTGTCCCCGCCTCATGCTGAATCATCAAAAAAAATGGGCGCCATTTGTACAATGGGATTATGCCCATCGCGGACTTCATGATAATCTCTGGGGTGTTCCTGAAAATTCTCTTCCAGCCTTTCAGGCTGCTATGGACAAGGGCTATGGCATTGAACTGGATGTCCATCTGACAGCAGATAATGAACTGGTCGTTCACCATGACGACACCCTTTACCGCATGTGTCATGTGGAAAGAGATATCAAAGATATGACCCTGAAAGAAATCCGCCAGTATACACTGCTTGGAACGGAAGAAAAGATACCAACACTCCAGGAAGTTCTTGATCTGGTCAATGGCCGGGTGCCGCTTTTAATTGAACTAAAGACCGAATCCCACACCTGCGACCGTCTGTGCCGTATTTTATCCAAGACCATGCGGAGCTATTCCGGCAATTATATCCTGGAATCTTTTAATCCGCTGGCGCTTCGATGGTTCCGCAAAAATGAACCGCAAATTTTACGCGGCCAGCTTTCCTGTAACTTTTTTAAGGAGAAACCCCACTGTGATCTGGTATTATTTATGATTACCGTTCTCGGCTCCAACTTTTTGTCCCGTCCGGACTTTATATCTTACAAATACACAGATTACAAAAACCCGATGGTCCGCATCAACTGTCGTCTCTTTCAGGCACGTCTGGCGCTCTGGACCATCAACACTATCGATGCCTACGACGCTGTTCGAAACAACGCCGATATGATCATATTTGAAGGCATCGAGCCATAAAACAAAGGGAATGTCACCGGACTGCTAAACTTTAGCAACTGAATGACATTCCCTTATATTTTACTTATTTTATTGAATTCCAAGCCACTGCTTTACTGTTGCTTCCATGGCGTCTACAGCACATACATTATTATGGCGTACCGGTGCTGTACGGATTTCTTTCACCGCTTCCGGCTCTGGTGTATTGGAAAGCTTCACCAGTTCATCGACCAGTTCAAATTCACCAAGGGCATCGTATTTTTTATCAATCGCTGTCATGACACTGCGGGCAAATTTATACGGACTCGCTGTTGATGCAATAACCGTCGGCTTCGTATCCTTTGTATCTGCCACATATTTCTTGTAGACAGATGCTGCTACAGCAGTATGAGTATCGATCACATAGCCTGTATTTTCATAAAGGCTTTTGATAGCCTCGGCTGTCTCTTTTTCATCCGCGTAATTACCATAGAAATCTGTCAGACCCGCTTTCATTTCTTCTGTAATTGTATACTCGCCTTCACCGGAAAGAGCCTGCATCATCGCTGCATTCTTCTCCGCGTCATTTCCGGCAATCCGATAAATAAGACGTTCCAGATTACTGGAAATCAAAATATCCATCGATGGGGAAGATGTCACTGTGAATTCACGCTTTTTATCATATGTACCTGTCGTAAAGAAATCAAATAAGACTTTATTTGTATTCGATGCGCAAATTAATTTATCCACAGGAAGACCGATTAATTTTGCATAATAAGCCGCCAGAATATTTCCAAAGTTTCCAGTCGGTACGGTAATATTGATCAGTTCTCCGTTTTTAATCTGCTCATTTTTTACCAGTGTGGCATAGGCATACACATAGTAAACAATCTGAGGCACCAGACGTCCGATATTGATAGAATTTGCAGAAGAAAACTGGAAACCGGATTCGGCCAGCTCTTTCGCCAGTTTCTGATCGTTGAACATCTTCTTCACACCGGTCTGAGCATCGTCAAAGTTTCCTTCAATACCTACAACAAATGTATTGTCTCCCTTCTGGGTCACCATCTGTTTTTCCTGAACCGGGCTGACACCGTCCTTCGGATAAAATACGATGATCCGTGTTCCCGGAACATCGGCAAAACCAGCCATCGCTGCCTTTCCTGTATCTCCCGATGTGGCTGTCAAAATAACAATCTCATTATCCACATGATTCTTCTTTGCAGCCGTTGTCATTAAATGAGGCAAAATAGATAAAGCCATATCTTTAAATGCAATCGTATTGCCGTGGAAAAGCTCCAGGAAATAGGCTCCGTCTGCCTGTACCAACGGTGCGATCACTTCCGTATCAAACTTGGAATCGTAGGCATTGGCGATACATTTTTTCAATTCTTCCTCTGTAAAGTCTGTCAAAAACAGTTTCATAACCTCATAAGCTACTTCCTGATAGCTCATGCCTGCCAGCTTTTCTACCGGCACTTCCAATTTTGGTAAAGATGTAGGAACAAATAAACCGCCGTCATCTGCAAGACCTTTTAAAATCGCCTGAGATGCTGTTACTGTCTCACCATGTCCCCGTGTACTGGTATATGTCAAATTCATCTTTTTTCCCTCTTTCTCTATCAAACAAATGTGCACTTTAGTATATCACAGTATCCATCCGGCTTCAAGCCTCTTTCGCCATCTGATTTTCATATTGAATGTACAATATTTTGAACAAAGCCCACAAAGCAGCGATAATAACAACCGGAATCCACCATTGAATATCAAACAAATGAATATCCGATAAAAGGAAAACGCCGCCATAAGCCGCAGCTACGATCACTGCGATGAGGACAATAAGTCCGGCCATCTGTGGATTTGTCATACGGTTGGTTTTTGTTTTTAAAATCCCGGAAACATAGATATAAATGAAAACTGTACCCAAAAGAATGGCCGCCGTAGCTGACAAATATCCCAGATTAATTTCCACCGGATTTTTAAAGAAATTGCCGCCATCGATGATCGTATCGATCAAACGAACCAAATACATCAAAGCCAGCGCATATATAATCGTAACACCCCGCGACAGGACAAGTTCATTTACTGACGCACGGCGCATATTTTCACAAAGTTTATTGCAATATTCCCGGTAATCGCCACCGGACAGGATCTCAAGATTTTTTTTCTTATTATAAGAACGCAGGGTATTTCGGATAATCGTCTTACGAACCTGCTCAACATCATAGTCACATATCTTTTGTGTTTTCATATATCCCGTCATATCGGATAGAAGTTTTTTATCCGATATGTTGAGTCGTCTCTCTCGTTCTTTATTCTCCCTTTTCAGACTGTTTAAGAGATTTTCCATGGACATTCTCTCCTTCAGTATATTATCCCCTTTCGGGCATTCCGTAATACATGCCCTCCGGGCGGGCGCGCTCCGTCAGGCTACGCGCGACAAAGTATAACAAATGGCGGCCGAAAAGCTCCGGCCGCCCCAAGTGAACCAGAAGAAACCTGCAAAGCACGCTTCTTCTGGTTGCCGCATCAATTATTCGATTGGTAATACAGCGCCTTCATATGTTGTTTCAATGAAGGATTTGATTTCATCGCTCTTAAGAACTTCTACTAAAGTCTTAATTTCTGGTCTTTCTTCGTCGCCTTCACGAACTGCAATGATATTTGCATAAGTCTGAGCTGCTTCGGAATCTGCTTCTTCTTTAGCCAGTGCATCTTTTTCAACGCTGAAGTTTGCCTGAAGTGCATAGTTTCCATTCAAAACAACAAAATCTGCATCTTCTACGGCTCTGGCAATCTGTGCTGCTTCCATCTCAACGATTTTTACATTGTGAGGATTTTCAGCGATGTCGTTTGCAGTAGCATTTAAACCAGCATCTTCTTTTAAAGTGATGATACCGTTTGCTTCAAGAAGAAGTAAAGCTCTTGCTTCATTTGTTGCATCGTTTGGAACAATAATTTCAGCGCCATCTGGAATGTCTGCTAAATCGCTGGATTTTCCAGGGTAAATTCCCAGTGGCTCATAATGAATAGCACCTGCGGAAACAAGCTTTGTTCCCTGTTCTTCATTGAAGTTTTCAAGGTATGGTAAGTGCTGGAAATAGTTTGCATCTACATCCCCTGCATCAACAACCTTGTTTGGCTGAACATAATCTGTAAATTCAATAACTTCCAGTTCAATACCTTTTTCAGCCATTAATTCTTTTGCAGCATTTAAAATCTCAGCATGAGGTGTTGGGCTTGCTGCTACCGTTAATTTTGTTCCGGCTTCAGCAGTACCGCTTGTCTCTTCGCCTGTCTCTGCTGTTGTTTCTGCGCTTGTTTCAGCCTTTGTTTCTGCTTTTGTCTCTTTTGAAGAGCTTCCGCATCCTGTCACTGCTGCCACACAAAATGCTGCAGTCAGCACTAAAGCTAATCCTTTTTTCATTTTTATTCTTCCTTTCCTTTTTCGTCTACTCCCGTATCCTTTTATCTGTTTTCTTGGAAATCTTCATGCCGATCACCTGGAAAATCTGTACCAGAATTACGAGCAGAATAACCGTCACGATCAGAATATCAAACTGATAACGGTTATAGCCGTAACGAATGGCAATATCTCCAAGACCGCCGCCGCCAAGGGCTCCGGCCATGGCTGAATAACCAAGAATCGTTCCGATAACAATGGTACATCCCACGATCAATGATGTCTTTGCTTCCGGAATAAGAACCTTGAGAATAATCGTTTTTGTGGAAGCCCCCATACTCAGGGCCGCCTCGATCACTCCCGGATCCACTTCCAACAGTGAAGATTCAATCATTCTCGCCACATAAGGCGCCGCAGCGATTACCAAAGCCACGATTGTCGCTGTCGGACCGTAGCTCTTTCCGGCAATCAGACGCATCAGCGGAGTAACCAGAATCATCAGGATTAAAAACGGTACGGAACGTAATATATTTACAACCACGTCGGCGACCATATTGACCACCGGCATCGGGTGCAAACCATTTTTTCGGGTAACTACCAACAGAATTGCTATCGGCAGCCCCAGAATATAAGAGAAAACTGTGGAAATCAACACCATATACAAGGTGTCCCGGACACCTTCCGCAATCATCATCCAAATATCTGAACTAAATAACATAATCTTCCAACTCCTCCACTACAAGATTTTTCGAGCGCAGATAGTAAATCGCCCGGTCTCCCTGGAGCCTGTCCTCAGGAAGCTGAAGAATCATATGTCCATAGGCTTTTCCATCAATATCCTTCGTATCTGCAAACATGATATTCACGGCGATCTTACATTCCATGATCAGATTTGAAATAACCGGTTCATAGGAAGACTTTCCGTCAAACACAACACGGATACAGCGTTTGCCGAGGGCCGCCTGATTGCCTGCCGACTTCTGATAGATAATCCGTTTCGCCGTTCGAGATTCAGGCTGTGTAAAGACTTTTTCAACGGTTCCCACTTCGGCCAGCTGACCATCGTCAATAATAGCCACATGACTGCAGATGCTTTCCACCACCGTCATCTCATGGGTGATGATAACGATCGTGATACCATACTTACGGTTAATATCCTTCAATAATTTCAAAATAGACTGGGTCGTCGCCGGGTCCAATGCGCTGGTCGCTTCATCGCAGAGAATAATCTTTGGATTTGTCGCCAAAGCCCTCGCGATGGCCACTCGCTGCTTCTGCCCACCGGACAACTGGGCCGGATACATTAATGCCCGATCTTTCAAATCAACGATCTCTAACAGCTCATCGATTCTGGCATCAATATCTGCCTTCTTCATTCCCGCAATCTCCATGGAAAATGCAATGTTTCCACGGACATTCCTCTGTTGGAGCAAATTAAAATGCTGGAAGATCATCGCCACTTCCTGACGGGTCTTCCGAAGCTCCTTATCAGACAAAGCCGCCAGGTCTTTGCCGTCAATCTTCACTGTCCCGGATGTCGGACGTTCAAGAAAATTCATACACCGAATCAATGTACTCTTGCCCGCACCACTCATTCCGATGATTCCAAATATGTCCCCTTTTTGAATATCCAGATTAATATCCTTCAAAGCATAAACCGTCTGAGTCTTGCCCTTGAAGGTCTTATCCAGATGTTCAATCTTAATCATTGGTTCCAATTCTATCATCCTTTACTTTTCTTTTATAATTGAATTGTAAAAAAAGTACTTCAACCAGGATTGTTAAAGTACTTTTTGTAAGTCCTTAAATATTCTGTCTTCAGGCCACCTGTATATAGTGATGCTGCTGCTGATGAAGCAATAACATCACGGCCTCGAGTACCTGACGACACACCTCAACACTGTGCCTGCAGTCAATATCCTGTCCATCGGCTGCCATTTTAATATATTCTACATGACAGTTCTTAATAAAATTGCAAATATCATCTACTGAAGACATGGACATTCGAATCAATGGCTGATTCTCAATGTTCTTCTGGCTGACATAATGGCGCATGGCATGCTTGAGAACCTCTTCATAGCTCACATGATCTTTCAGATTTCCCTTAAATTTCTTATTATGAGGTAATGTAAAGTAATCCGCAATATAATGGGTAACAACCCCCAGGTCCTTACATCCGGACATGGAAAGACCTTCTTCCCCGCTATACTCTTCGATTACTCTACGTAATTTTTTCTCTAAAATGTCAAAAGTGGTATCCATCTGATGTTTTTTCGTCAAAAACGACGGAACCAGATCCGGCAAAAGGCTGCCAAACTGAAACATATAAGCATGGGCTATTAATGTCTCATCCTTAAATTCATTCAGCATATGATTTGCAAGTGAAATATGTGATTTCTTACGCATAATGCCTCCTCTTGACAAAAGGTAATTTTAAAACCATTCCTATTGTACAATGATTTTTTATGAATGACAAGTGGAAATCTTTGATTTCCTGTTATTTCTTGACAATCATCCCTATATAAGATAGAATCTTTCATTATAATATTAAATTACAGGAGATGATTTTATTTGGATCCCACGAGTGTGGCGCAACTAATCACGCTGATTATTCTCGTACTTTTATCAGCATTTTTCTCTTCGGCGGAAACAGCCTTTACGACTGTAAACAAAATCCGCATCCGGACCTTTGAGGAGGAGGGCCGTCCTAAGGCTGCCCTCATTCGGAAAATTATCGAAGAACCACAAAAAATGCTCAGTGCTATTCTGATTGGTAACAACATTGTCAATCTGTCCGCATCTTCGCTGACGACCACGATGGTCACCCGTATTATGATGAACCTGGGGCTGGCCTCAAAAACAGCGACGGCCATCGGTATATCTACTGGTGTACTGACTCTTATCATTCTGGTATTTGGTGAGATCACGCCAAAGTCCATAGCGACCCATTCGGCCGAACGCATTTGTTTCATTTATATTAAACCGATTTACTGGCTGACAGTCATTTTTACACCATTGATTTTTATTGTTAATAAAATTTCCTTTGGTCTTATGAAACTTCTCGGTATGCGTTATACCGGCAAGGAACGGGTTATGACAGAAAATGAGCTTCTCACCATCATTGATGTGAGCCATGAGGAAGGCGTTCTTGAAAGCGAAGAAAAAGAAATGATCAATAACGTGGTTGATTTTGGCGATTCTCTCGCAAAGGATGTTATGGTTCCGCGAATCGATATGGTTTCCATTCCTGTGGAGACATCTTACGACGAACTGCGAAGTGTCTTTAAAAAAGATATGTACAGCCGACTTCCGGTATATGAAGAAACGAAGGATAATGTGATCGGCATTGTCACTCTGAAAGACTTTTTCAACTACGAAGGTACAAAGGAAGATTTTAAACTTTCAGATTTGCTCCGTGAGCCATATTTTACTTATGAATACCAGAAAACATCGGATTTGTTAATCCAGATGCGCGAAAACTCAATCAACATCACCATCGTTCTGGATGAATACGGCGCTACGGCCGGTATCATCACTCTGGAAGACCTTCTGGAAGAAATCGTCGGGGAAATCCGCGATGAATATGACGATGATGAGGTAGACCCGATACAGAAGCTGAGCACCAGCGAATACCTGGTGGATGGCTCCACCCGTCTGGATGATATCAATGAAACTTTTGGCTGCCGTATTGAATCCGATGACTACGATTCCATCGCCGGACATATGATCAATGTACTTGAACATATCCCAACTGAAGGCGAAGAAATTACCGAAGATTACATCCGATTTGTCATTGAAAAAATGGATAAAAACCGAATAGATACCATCCATGTTTATCTTACCGAGCCGGAAGAAAACATGGAGCCAGAACATAAATAACAGCAATATACACTGACTGATAAACGGTGGCTAAATTCTAAAAGCCACTGTTTATCAGTTTTTTTGTGTCACATATGGACTCTGATTTCTTCTAATTCATCCCTCGTTATCCCGGCTGCTTCCATGATAATTTCATCGGATACCGAACCTATTCCCAAAAGTTTTTTTACAATTGTCCGTATGGTCTCTTCACGACCAGTTTGAATTCCAGTTTGAATTCCAGCTTCAATTCCACGTTCCCACACATATTCTGATAAATTGCACATCAGATCGACCTCCTTACCTAAACCATCATTCATGGGTATCTCATATTCGTCCTGAAGAATCTGCTTTTTTGTTCTTACATCCAGAGTGGCCGAGAGAAGCGTATTCATCATATTAAAAAAAGCATTCTTTACTCTACTCTTCTCATTCAGACATATCATGACAATGCACATCTTGTCATAATCTTCGGAAATATCCGGTATTTTTCCGATAATATCGGTCTTATGTATCTTGTATATCGAAAGAGCATTACCAATATATTTCGGTGCGTCCATGCATATCCAAATAGAATAGACCTTTTTAATATCTCCATAATCCGGTTCCCTAAACTCCACACCGTTCTGGGCTGAGACCATTCGGGCCCCATAGTAGATCCCTCTGGAAATGATCGGATACCCCGGATAAAAATCTTTCTGCGATTCTATATTGATAATGAGCTTTATCCTCTCGTGTTCTCCCGGCACATAAGCCTCAAAACGAATATCATACGTAACGGAACCTTCATTTTGAACCTTATCTTCGGTATTTATCCCTGTAATCTTATCTTTTGTATTTGTCCGTCCCGGGTCCACATATATTGTGCTGATTTCTGGCTCCTGTTCAATACATTTATAAATATCATCCACTGACATATGCGAAAACTCTGATACTGTTTCCCGCATGATCCACGACAATATCCGTTTGTTCCCAAGCACTTTTTTACATTGCGTATCATACTGAATCTGATGTTCGGCAACTTCAATGTCTTTTGCGATCTCTGTCTTCAAATAAGCAATCGGCTCCTTTCTATTATAACATATTTTTCACTGATTGGATATTCTGGCGAAACGCCAATAGAAATTTGTTATCAAAGACTCCAGAATGTTTGATTTCTATACTATATATTATATAACGATTTACACAAGATACAATTATAATCTATCGACAGTTTTTGACAAGCAGCTGCATTTTATATATAATCAAAGTAGATTATACACCGGAACAACTGAACGCCTGGGCTATTGGTCATTTTGATTTCAATGCCTCGGTCACAGCAAGACCCTTACCCAAAAATAAAAGGAGGAATGCTGCAATGAAATGTCCTTATTGTAACGAAGAAATGGAAAAGGGAGTTATCGAAAATCCCTATGAAATAAGCTGGCGAACAAAAAGATACTATATTCCAAGCGCCCGGTTTTATAAAGGAACTGTTATATTAGCGGACAACACCTGGTCAAAGTGGGCCGCGACCGCAGCCTTTCTGTGTCGAAACTGTGAAAAGATCATCATCGATTACAAAGATAATCAATGTGATTTAAACAGAAAATAAAAGAAAACGTTATCTCCATAAAACCTTATAACGGTTTTCCAGAGATAACGTTTTTATTTTGCTAAGAGCCAGGCTCTATAGAAATATTTACATTAATGAACGATAAAGTTCAGCGATTTCAGCAACGCTTGTCTCTCTTGGGTTACCTGGTCTGCAGGCATCATCAAAAGCAGACTGAGCCAGGAAATCTACATCTTCCGGTTTTACGATTTCTTTTAAGTCTGCCGGAATACCCACATCCTGAGAAAGTTTTCTTACTGCGTCCACAGCAGCCTTACGATACTCTTCCTGAGTCATATTTTCTGTTTCCTCAACACCCATAGCCTGTGCAATATATTTGTATTTATCGCCGGTAGCCGGAGCATTATATTCCATAACTGTTGGAAGGATAATGGCATTGGCTACTCCGTGCGGTGTATCATAAAGTGCTCCCAGAGGATGCGCCATAGAATGAACGATACCAAGACCCACATTTGAAAAGCCCATTCCGGCAATGTACTGTCCAAGCGCCATGCCTTCCCGGCCATCCGGTGTATTGTCTACAGCACCACGCAGAGATCTCGCAATCACTTCAATGGCTTTCAGATGGAACATATCGGAAAGTTCCCATGCACCGGCTGTAATATAACCTTCAATTGCATGTGTCAGTGCGTCCATACCTGTTGCTGCGGTCAATCCCTTTGGCATAGAAGACATCATATCCGGGTCAACTACTGCAACCACCGGAATATCGTGAACATCTACGCATACCATTTTACGATGTTTTTCTTCATCTGTGATAACGTAATTGATCGTTACCTCAGCAGCTGTACCTGCTGTTGTCGGAACAGCAATAATCGGCACAGCCTTATTCTTTGTCTCAGCAACACCTTCCAGGCTGATCACATCGCCAAATTCCGGATTCGTAATGATAATACCGATGGCTTTTGCTGTATCCATGGAAGAACCGCCGCCAATCGCAACGATACAATCTGCACCGGAAGCTTTAAAAGCCTCAACGCCTGTTTTCACATTGGCAACGGAAGGATTTGCCTTGATTTCAGAATAAATTTCATAATCAATCCCTGCATTTTCAAGAACATCTGTCACCTTTTTGGTCACATTAAATTTAATCAGGTCCGGGTCGGAACATACAAATGCTTTTTTAAATCCACGTCCCTTAATTTCATCCGGAATGCTCTGAATGGCTCCCGCTCCGTGATAAGATGTCTCGTTAAGTACAAATCTGTTTACCATTTTAAACTACCTCCTCTATATAATTTGCAACCTTTGTGTTTGTTAAAATTATATCGCTCCGGTTTTTTTTCGTCAAGCGCAAGATATAAAAAACCTTCCCCGTAGAAACCGTTTAAAGCAAGGTTTTCAAGGGGAAGGTTCTTGGCTAATTATTTAAAATACTCAACACCAGACTCGAAGATATGCTGATTCTGGTTGCCTGTGATATTCATGGCCACATGATCGCCGATACGCTCGGAGTGAGCCATCTTACCCAGAACACGACCATCCGGACTGGTAATGCCCTCAATCGCATAGTAGGAACCATTTGGATTGAAGTCCTCGTCCATGGTTGGATTGCCGTTAACATCCACATACTGAGTTGCTACACAGCCAGTCTCAAAGAGTTTCTTAATCCATGCTTCACTGGCAACGAAACGGCCTTCACCGTGGGAAGCCGGAATGGCAAATACATCTCCCGGTGTTACCTTCTGAAGCCATGGAGACTTATTGGTGACAACCTTTGTATAAACCATCTTGGAAATATGACGTCCGATATGGTTGGTTGTCAATGTCGGTGAATCATCCTTCTGAGGTGTGATCTCACCGTAAGGTACAAGACCAAGTTTAATGAGGGCCTGGAAACCATTGCAGATTCCGAGAGCCAGACCGTCTCTTTGATTCAGAAGCTGGTCAACCGCCTCTTTGATCCGTTCATTCCGGAATACGGAAGCGATGAATTTTGCAGAACCGTCCGGTTCGTCACCGGCGCTGAAACCGCCTGGGAACATTAAAATCTGAGCTTCATTGATGGCTTTCACATATTCTTCTACCGAATCACGAATCATACCTTCGTTCAGGTTGCGGAATACGGTCATCTTTACATCTGCTCCGGCCTTTTCAAAGGCTTTCATCGAATCATATTCGCAGTTTGTTCCCGGGAATACAGGAATAAATACCTTTGGTCTTGCTACTTTATGTTTGCAGATATAAATATCTTTTGTTTGATATAAACCGGTATCGATGGTCTTTTCCTCCACACCGGATTTTGTAGGGAATACGGATTCCAGAGGTTTTGTCCAGGCAGCAATGGCCTCGTCCATCGTCACCTTCATATCTTTATAAACAAATTCCGGTGCTTCCGTCACAGTACCGCATACCGTGTAATCCCCTGTCAGTTTATCCATGTCTTCCGGTGCCACCTCGGCAATAATATCTCCATAATATGGTTTAAAGAGCTCTGCGGCAGCCAGACTGTCCTCCAGAGTGACGCCGAGCTTGTTACCAAAAGCCATTTTGCTGACAGCCTCAGCCAGACCACCAAAGCCGATGGTATAAGTTGCTTTCAGAACACCGTCATTGACCATCTTCGTAATCTTTCCATATATATCCATAACCTGTTCATAAACTGGCAGATCATATTCATCTTTTGCAATCTTAAATACAACCAGCTTATCACCAGGATTTTTCAGCTCAGAAGTTACGATATCCTGCTGTTTTGCCACATCAACTGCAAAGGAAACCAGTGTCGGAGGCACATTCAGTTCGTTAAAGGAACCGGACATGGAATCCTTGCCGCCGATGGCTGGAAGTCCAAAACCAATCTGAGCTTCATAAGCGCCGAGAAGTGCGGATAATGGTTCGCCCCATCCCTTCGGGTCTTCTGTCATTCTGCGGAAATATTCCTGGAACGTGAAATGAATCTTTGTCAGATCACCGCCGGCCGCAACAATCTTGGCCACCGAATGAACAACTGCATAAACAGCGCCATGATATGGACTCCATGCCGACAGATATGAATCAAAACCATAACTCATCATGGTTACTGTATCTGTCTTTCCTTTCAGAACAGGCAATTTTGCGATCATGGACTGGGTCGGTGTCAACTGATATTTTCCGCCGTAAGGCATGTATACAGAAGATGCTCCGATGGAACTGTCAAACATTTCCACCAGACCTTTCTGAGAGCATACATTCAAATCGGACAGATTTGAAAGCCAGGCCTGTTTCATATCGGAAACATCTTTTTCCTTTCTGAAATAGTTTTCTTCCGGATTTGGAACGGAAACATAGGCATCATTTTCCTGATGAGCACCGTTTGTATCCAGGAAAGCTCTGGAAATGTCGACGATGACCTTATCTCTCCAGTACATGACAAGCCGCGGTTCCTCCGTAACCTCAGCCACACAGGTAGCTTCCAGATTCTCTTCCGCTGCATATTTCATAAATGTGTCCATATCCTTCGGATCAATGACAACCGCCATACGTTCCTGAGATTCAGAAATCGCCAGTTCGGTTCCATCCAGACCCGCATATTTTTTAGGCACCTTATCCAGCTGAATGTGAAGGCCAACGGCTAATTCACCGATAGCTACGGACACACCGCCGGCGCCAAAGTCATTACATTTTTTAATCAGACGGCTGACTTCCGGATTACGGAAAAGACGCTGTAATTTACGTTCTGTCGGTGCATTACCCTTCTGTACCTCTGCACCGCAGGTATCAATAGACTCTACAGTATGAGCTTTTGAGGAACCAGTTGCACCGCCGCAGCCGTCACGTCCGGTACGTCCGCCCAGAAGGATAATAATATCTCCCGGATCCGATGTGGCACGGGTAACATTGCTTCTCGGAGCAGCTGCCATAACCGCACCGATCTCCATACGTTTTGCCGCATAATTCGGATGATAAATTTCATTAACAAGACCTGTCGCAAGACCAATCTGGTTGCCGTAGGAACTATAGCCATGAGCCGCCTCTGTAACGAGCTTTCTCTGAGGCAGTTTACCCTTCATCGTATCCTTCACAGACACTCTCGGGTCGCTGGCTCCGGTAACACGCATCGCCTGATATACATAAGTACGTCCGGACAACGGGTCACGAATAGCGCCGCCAAGGCAGGTCGCCGCACCACCAAACGGTTCGATTTCTGTCGGATGATTATGTGTTTCATTTTTAAAGTTAATCAGCCATTCTTCTGTCTCACCGTCGATTTCCACCGGCACGATAATACTGCAGGCATTGATCTCGTCTGTATCCTCCTGATCTGTCAGCTTACCGTCTTTTTTCAGTTTACGCATAGCCATCAGAGCCACATCCATCAGGCATACGAATTTATCTTTACGTCCGGCAAACACCTCTGCCCGATGATCCATATACATATCGTAAGTATCCTTCATCGGTTTCTGGTAATAGCCTTCCTCAAAATCAATATTTTTAAGTTCTGTCTGGAAAGTCGTATGACGGCAGTGGTCAGACCAGTATGTATCAAGCACACGAATTTCTGTCACTGTCGGATTCCGTTTTTCCTCAGATGCATAATATTCCTGAATAAATTTAAAATCATTAAATGTCATCGCCAGGCCAAGGGAATCATAGAGACTCCGAAGCTCTGCTTCCGGCATGGTCATAAAGTTATCAAATACAGCCACATCAGCCGGTTCTTCAAACTTTGTGATCAGCGTTTCCGGCTTTGCTTCCCCTGTTTCTCTGGAATCCACCGGATTGATACAGAAGGCTTTAATACGTTCCATCTCATCCTCTGTCACAGAACCTTTTAATAAATAGGTCGTTGCGGAACGAATGACCGGTTCTTCTGTTTCATTTAAAAGCTTCACACACTGTTCTGCCGAATCAGCTCTCTGATCAAACTGACCCGGAAGATATTCTACAGAGAAAACACTTTCATCCTCTGCCTTCGGGAGCTCTTCCTCATATAATACATCTACCGGCGGCTCCGAAAAGACAATGGCCTTCGCACTTTCATAAGTTTTATCTGTAATATTTTCAATGTCATAACGAATCAGCACCCGGACACCAGTAACAGACTGGATATTCAG